>CAYFVN010000062.1:0-11095 GCA_964346575.1 uncultured Candidatus Bathyarchaeia archaeon | reverse complement strand
TACGTCTCAGACTTAATATAATCTTCATCTTGGGGGTCATAAATTTTCTCGCTTCTTCGCCATCGTCGGATATCAAAGTCGGAGTAAGGAGACCATGCTCTTCCGGGGAAGAATCTGAGATCTTTTTGGAGTACATTTCGATCTCTTTAAGCCCCCTCTCATAAGACTCTGGAGTTTCAATCCAAGGGAGCCAGGCACATTTAAACTTGGCAATGGCCTTCTTGATTCTTGGACCGTAGCCCCCAACGTATATCGGCTTCTTCTTCCTTATTGGGCTAAAGCCTAGGTCGGCGTTTCTAAGCTTGAAAATCTCGCCATCGAAGTAGGCCGGCTTATCATCTGTCGAGGACCAGAGGCGCTTGATCACCTCAATCGCTTCCTCTAGGGTTTTCACGGGCCTATTCCATCTCACGTCGGGTATTGGCTCTAGATTGAAGGCTTCACCGGCTCCCAGCCCTAAAACTGCCCTACCCTTGGTTAGGTGATCAAGTGTAGCGATTGAGTGTGCGATCGTAGCTGGGTGTCTTCTAAGAACGTCCGAAACCGCAGGCATCAACTCGACAAATTTTGTTATTGCGCCTATCGCCCCTAGCATCACGTAGACGTCCTAGGGAGGATACTTCCAGAACCTCTTATCCAAAGGATGAAAAAGATGGTCGGGCAAGGAGATCACGTCGAACCCAGATTTCTCAGCCAAACGCGCATATTTCACCGTAAGATCGACGTCTCCATAGGTAATTAACTGGCAGCCGAACCTCAATCGATACGAATCCTTATCCAAGACTTCTTCCTCTCCCACTCACTTTACACTGGCTTGCTTTAAATAATATATAGGCAGTACGTTTTGGAAAGTGTAGCCCCTAAGCGTTCTAAGGATGTGTTTGGATGTTTCGATGAGGCCGACAATTGATTACTTTTTTTCTATAAACTTAGAATTGAAGCGGCGTTGTATTTCTACGAAATTTTTATATGATGCTTATGAAATTTCAAGATCGTGTTTTAAAATGTCGGAGATTATTTTCTCGTTCTTCACCGCACAGAGGATCATTTTCGGCGTTGGATCAATCGGCCAAATCGCTGAAGAGGTAAAAAAGATTGGTGGAGAGAAAGTCGGGGTGGTAACAGATCCCGGTATCGTAAAGGCCGGTTTGGATGTAAAGTTAACATCCAACCTCGATGAGAATAATTTAGAGTACGGCGTTTGGAGTGGCGTCGAGCCGGAGCCGAGTGTAGACTGCGGCCAGCGAGCGGCCGACTTTGCAAGTAAAGGAGGATACGACTGCATCGTAGGCTTTGGAGGTGGAAGTTCTCTGGATGTGGCTAAGGCCGCAGCAGTTCTATTGACTAATGAAGGCAGCCTAACGGATTATCTTGGGAAACCGGATGCTATACCCAACCCTCCAAGCCGGCTTATTCTATGCCCCACTACAGCGGGAACTGGTAGCGAGGTATCCAACGCAGCCGTATTCGCCGTTCCCGAACAGAAAATAAAATATGTCCTATACAGTTCACTACTCTATCCAAATGTAGCAATCTTGGACCCTGACCTCACCAAGACCATGCCTCCGGGAATTACAGCTCAAACCGGTATCGATGCGCTCTGCCATGCCATTGAGGGATACGTATCATTAAACTCGAGCCCTTTAACAGATATATTCTCGGAGAAAGCGATCAGATTGGTTTCGGACAATCTGAGGGTTGCTTACTCAAACGGAGAGAACATGAAGGCAAGGGAGTACATGTTACTGGCAGCGTATCTTGCCGGGCTTTCCTTCGGAAATGCCGGCACAGTATTGGGCCACGCGGTAGGTTATGCATATGGTTTTGAGCTGCACATGCCTCACGGTCTATCTATCGGTACGACAATGCCGTACGTTTTGGAGTATAATGCACCAGCCGATCTTGAGAAACATTCCAAGATCGCCTCCTTACTAGGCGAGAACGTTGAAGGTTTACCTTTAAGGGATGCGGCTTTTCAATCTGCAGAAGCTTTCAGGAAGCTTCTCCTGGATATCGATCTGCCAACCACGATCAAAGATGTAGGTGTGAATGAGGACATGATTCCAATACTAGCGGATAATGTCTTCAAGAGCGAGAGGCACGTAGCACGAAACCCAAGGCGGGTAACAAAGGATGGCATGGTAAAACTATTTGAGAGGGCGATAAGGGGGAGATTGGCTTCTGAGAATTAAGGAAATGCCGACCGAGGCCTGCAGTAGGCTCCATATCGAGTATTTTCGATCTCTTATGTGCGCTACATTTTCTTAAAGGCCTTCAATTCGGCAATTCGTCCGTCTCTTTTTCTAGCTACCAATCTGAAAACTCTAGGGACGTCGGCCATCAAGCCTTCCGAGAGGACCGCGGCGTCCGTATAAACCTTCTTTATGGCCTCCTCCACGTCTATCGCTTTCTTCAAGATGTCCGGTAAGCTAACGCATGGGGATATCTCGGTTTCAACGTTATAAGCTTCGGAGTCTAAGCCTTCTTCGAAGGAGAAACATGCTTCGAGGGCGTCGGTTATAACCCCGTAGTAAGCTCTCTCCACCATAGTCTTGTTCTTCCGGCTGTCTTTTGAGAGTGATAGAAAGGTCTCCATCTTCTCAGGATATTTCCGAGCCAACCCTTCATAGAACTTTGCAGATTCCTCCTCGAGATCAGTTATAAAACTGATTACCGCGGAGCACGTGTTCAACTTCAACTAGAACCATCTCTGAATTACAACCTTGCTCTCGGTGAAGAAACGAACCGCTTCTCTACCCTGCCCGTGCAATGTTCCGAAGAAGGAGTCCCCCATCCCACTGAAGGGGAAGAAGGCCATAGGAGCGGCGATTCCGATGTTTATGCCGACGTTTCCACATCGAACCCTGTACTGGAACTCTCTAGCCCATTTACCGCTCGAGGTGAAGATGGAAGCCGCGTTCCCGAAGGGATTCCCATGAATGATCTCTATCGCATCATCAAGGTTTTTGGCTTTCATGACGCTGGCTACTGGACCGAAGATCTCCTCTCTACCGATGGTCATGTCAGATGAAACATCCTCAAAGACCGTCGGGTTTAGGAAGGCGTCGTGAGGCCATTCTCCCACCAGATTGACCTCTCTACCATCTAGGACGATTTTTGCACCTTCTTCTACGCCTTTCTCTATGTAGCTTACAACCCGCCTCTTCTTCTCCGTGTCACGTAAAGGCCCCATCTGGACAGAATCGTCAAGGCCGTATCCAACCCTTATCTTATCAGCCGCTTTTACGAAAGCGTCTAGAACCTTCCCGTAAAAGGCGCCGTATTTCTTCTCACTAAGCCCTTCACCCACTGGAATTAAATTTGCGTTGGAAAGGCATCTCTGACCAGTATTTCCAAAGAAGGAGGTCATGGACGCCGCTATGGTTCTCTCCAAGTCGGCGTCTGGCAATACAAGCATAAAGTTTTTCGCTCCACACTGCGCGATTACCCTCTTACCGGTTTCACCGCATCTCCGGTAGACGACGTCTCTCCCCACGGGTGTAGAACCCACGAAGCATATCCCCTCGATGCCAGGGTGGTCGAGCATAGCCGATACGACGTCTCTTGCTCCGTTAACTACGTTCCACACGCCAGGTGGGAAGCCCGCCTCCTCCACTATTTCAGCGATCTTCATCTGGCTAACAGGACAGTAATCGGACGGTTTTATGATTATACAGTTGCCTGTGGCCACCGCGTATGGTGCATACCATAGTGGCACCATAAACGGAAAATTGAATGGGGCGATTATTCCGAAAATTCCAAGAGGCTGCCGTATGACGTACTCATCTATGCCTGCAGCGATGTCTTCGAGATTGTATCCCATCATCAGAGAAGTGATTCCCGTGGCAACCTCCACGTTCTCAATCCCCCTCCTCGTCTCCCCCCTAGACTCGTCTATAGTTTTACCGTGCTCCATGGTCTGGATTCTGCTCAACTCTTCGAAGCGTTCCTCCATGATCTCCTTCATCCTGAAAAGGAGCCTTGCACGGGAGAGGGGTGGAGTTTCCCTCCAAGTGGGATATACCTCCTCGGCAGCTTCAACTGCTGAATTTAACTCATCCTTAGTTGATACAGGAAACTTTGCAATGACCTTTTGTGAGGCGGGGTTTACGACGTCTACGATGTCACCTTCAGATTCGATCCATTCTCCGTCTATATAGTTCTTAATGTTCATTACTTCTTTTATCGGCTCGTCTAAAATGGTCATCTCTATAATCCCTCTTTATAATTTAAAGTCGTCTACTACTGTCGGACGCCTTATTTATATATGTTAACGCGTGAAACGGATGATCTCTGTATTTTCTTAAGGTACATTTATCGGGTATCTACCATATTTACGTCCAGTCTCAACCATCGCAAAACAGTTCTCTAGCTTGACCCCTCCATACCACGAGTTACTTGAGGAGAGGATATGCCCACCACTTGGTGATGCGACCTTAATAACGCGCTTGGTCTCCTCTATGATCTCCTTCTTGCTTTTAGTGGCCAGGTTATCGACTGAAACGTTTCCATACAGTATTAGTCTGTTGCCGTACTTCTCCTTGACTTCTCCGATATCGACGCCCGCGCTTGGGTCTAGAGAATGAAGACCATCAATTTTCGCTACATTTACTAGATTATCCAATATCGGAGTTATATTCCCATCCGTATGCTTGATGAGTTTAATCCCATATCTATGGGCGGTCTCTACTTGTTCCCTCATCGCTTCGAATACATTCAACTTCTCAAATTGTTTTGGAGGTAGCATAGGTCCCTTCACATCGCACAGATCTCCGCCTAAAACAATTAAATCTATACCGTACTCTCCAAAAATTTTGATCAATCCAATATTGAAACCAGTCATTTCCTTAATGAACTCTGCGATCAGCGTTGGATGGGTATGCATCCAACTTACGAATTGGACTGGCGTCAATGCTTCCCAGACATGGGCGAATGGATCGCGAATGACCGCACCTATAGCCATCCCCCCTTCATTAAGCTTGGATAATCGGCTTAAACCATAGTCTCTGCCCGGCGCGTAAGGGTCGGGAAACTGCGTTTCTAAAAAATTTTTCACGTTCTCCATCGTATCAAGGATGGTTCCTGCATAGGTGTATGTCTTAGCCATCTTATCGTATCCAAAGATTCTACCGATCTCGTCTATAAACCTGCCATCAGGCAGCTTTCTTAGCTCATAGTTTTCCGGCAAGGAAGGGTGTGAGAGTATGATATCAAAACTAAGCTTAACGTAACACTTGTAGACGAGATCGTACAGTAGGTCTTCCATTCCTCTATCCGCAATAATCGTCCCCTGTCCCACGCGATACGCGACCGTCCGGACGTCGAGTATCTTCTCCATCAAATTTACGTCAACCGTCGTCTCGGCAATCGGTACCGTATCTGGTTCTTCAAAGTTTATAGTTTTCAACACTCTTTCTCTTTTATCCATTCAATCGACTCCTACAAGCCTTCTTGCAACTTTTACCGCTTCAATCGCGTCCTTCGCGTAACCATCCGCGCCTATCTCTCGTGCAAATTCGGGGGTTACGGCCCTTCCCCCTACTAGCGTCTTAACTTCTAACCCTCTTTTTTTAATAGCCTTCACCACCTTTTCAGTTTCAGGTATGCCCACGGTTAGTAAGCAAGAAGTGGCCAAAACATCGGGTTTACTCGCCTCGGCACTCTCCAAGAATTTTTCAAGTGTGACGTCCACGCCTGCGTCTATCACCTCGAACCCTTGAGAGGTTAGCATACTAATAACCAGGTTTTTACCGATATCATGTATATCGCCTCTCACAGTTCCTATAAGGACTTTACCGCTCGTTTCTGCGGAAGCAGAGAGCAGGGGCTTAACTATCTCGGTAAGCTTTGTGGCCATAATGCCCGAATGGATGAGGTCGGATAGAAAATATTCGCCATCTTCGTAACTTCCTCCGACCTCGTCTAATCCCAACTTCATTGCATTTATTATTTCGATGGGCGAAGCGTTCTTTTTCAAAGCCTTATCAACCAAATCCGTAACTCTATCTACCCCGGATAGTTTGACGAAGCACTCCGTAATTGAGTTCAGGACGTTGAGAACTTCGGATCTTTTGGATTTCAATTTAAAATCATCGGACTAAAATGACTTTCATGTATATTACGTTTTTGGAATGGATAATATTCTGATAGCGCACTGGATTCATATGACCTATGAATCGTTAATAGCCATGAAATGACTGAATTACGTTGAAACAACCTAAAGCTTAACCTGGAAGGTTTTAATGGTTCCGATAGGTTTGTATTGAAGTCGAGGAGAAGTAGTATACATCATACAGAGCGCGCTAATCGATTGCATTCTCATAGATAGCGAGGAATATTATTATAGTTCTATACTTACTAAATATGAGGTGAACTAAATTTGTCAGTGCCTTTAAAGATAACCGTTGTGAAACAATTAAAAAGTGGAGATATCGGCGAGAAGTTAGCGCCTTCCGTAACTCAGGAATGCCAAATACTTAAAGTTGGACAAGAGTTCACGATACCTGCGGATGCGCCAATGAAGATGCCCGAGGGCTTTTGTACCTGGGCCTGGGCGGATATTCACAGGGATATCATCCATCTAAGGCTCGACGGAGAATTTCCTTGGATGAAAGAAGGGACGATGCTCTCATGCTGCACGGATGGAGTTAGACCTGTAGTATTTAAAATTGAAAAAATTAAGCCTTAAGAACACATGAATTTGATCACGGATAGCCTCATAACCTCATTAATCTTTAACTACCATACGTAAAATTCTATCTTTAACTGGTATTATCTCTATGAAGCGTGTAATGGAGTAAGCGTCGAGAAGAAAAAATATCAATTACGCGCGCTTTCAACTTGTTGTTTCGAGATCGAAGACCAGCACACCCTCCTTCTCAGCTATTGGACGCACATATTTTTTTCCAACTTCTCTATGCTTAGGATGGGGTACATAGTTATCTCTAGCATCCGAATCTTCGAATTTCATCACAAATCCAATTTCATATCCACGCTGCTTATCTTCTATACTGATGTTCGGTCCAATATCTACCGAAATAATTCCGGGAATTTCATCTTTTAAACCGCAAATATTCGTATAAAAAGCATCTATCTGGCTTTTTGTGGTTTCTTTCTTCAATTTTAATAATACAATATGATATAACATAATATCCCCCAATCTTAATAATTCAATTAATTTCTTAAATCTTTATGAAAGATGCGGCATTAAAATTAGTATACTACGGCGATAAAGCGCATAGTGTAAGGAATTCTCTTGCACTCTAGTAGTTCCTGAAGATCGACGTCAACGTCTTAATCACGACTAATAATCCAGCGTGTGCGAAATCCAAAACAATACAAAACAATAATAAAAACACCACACAGGAACAAGAGAAAATTTAAAAAAATTATCTCCAACCCATCATAGAATTAAATCTTAAGAAGATGAAGAAATTAAAAGGAAATGAAAGGATCTAAAAAGCATAGAAGGTAATCAGCTTTAACCAATAGAGCTACCCGACTATGGGGGGCTAGAAATGGATAGGTCGCGGTTACTAAAGGGGCTCACCTTCAACATCGTCGCATTGGGATTCACCAGTCTCCTGACGGATGTAAGCAGTGAGATGATCTTCGCTTTGCTACCGTTCTTCATGGCTAACGTTTTAGGAATACAGATGGCTCTCCTGGGTTTGATCGAGGGGACCGCCGAGGCCGCCTCAAGCCTCCTTAAAGCCTACTCGGGATGGCTTTCCGACAAAATCGAAAAGCGTAAACCCTTCGCAGCGTTAGGATACTCCATATCAACCGTTGCTAAGCCTCTCTTTGCATTTGCCACCGCAGCAGTTCACGTATTCACCTTAAGGATCCTAGACAGGATCGGCAAGGGTGTTAGGACGTCGCCAAGGGATGCTTTGATAGCGGACTCCATAAACGTCGAGGTTAGAGGTAAAGCCTATGGTCTCCACCGTTCCATGGATACCTTGGGCGCTACAGTTGGACCTCTTCTAGCATACCTTCTCTTACCTGTGATCGGATTTAGGGGGGTCTTCTCGGCATCCGTGATTCCAGGTATAGCTTCAGTAATGCTCCTCTTATTTCTGGTAAAGGAGGCAAAACGGCATCCTAGGAGGAGGCTTCAAATCCTGAAAATTGAAGCGAATAAGTGGATCGATGGGAGATTTAAGGCGTACGTCGTTGTTGTGTTTTTATTCACCCTCGGTAGCTTCAGCTACGCGTTCTTCCTGTTAAGGGCTGTGGAGACTGGGATACCAATCCGTACGGCCCCACTTCTATACCTACTATTTAATACAGCATATGCCGCGTCGGCATTTCCAGTTGGCACCTTGGCCGACAAGATTGGTAAAAGACGCATGTTAACTATAGGATACATCTCGTTCGGATTTACATGCTTAGGATTCGCGGTAGCCGATTACCCAGTCTTTATCATTCTGTTATTCGTAGCCTACGGTGTCTCCTATGCCGTAGCTGACACTCTTCAGAGGGCCGTGGTTCCAGATCTGGTTGAGGCTGAGGTTAGGGGATCGGCCTTCGGCATACTGCATACGGCCACTGGACTAGCGGCTCTACCCTCAAGTTTCATCGCAGGCTCGTTATGGCAATTATACGGTGCTGCCACTCCATTCACTTTGAGTGCGGTCCTATCGATGGTATCGGCGGTAATAATCGCAACTATACTCTATAAAAGATGAAGATTTACTTTGGAATGGTATTATGGCATGAAAAGTTTACCGGGCATTCCCTACACTTTGATTTTTTACAGTATTCTAGATCTATCCTTACGAGGCCGGATTCATATCCTCCAATGCTTTCCACGTTTAAGCTTAGGCGTCTAGCTGTTTCCAAGGCCATCTTCGATGGATCAGGATCGGCTTTAGGCCATATTCCTCTCAGCTCTCTCAGGAATATATTCATAGCTACGGGTCCGAAACCTCTGAATTTCATGAGTTTTGCCTCTAAATCCTTGGAATCTAAAGCCTTCTCGTGTAAAACTTCAAGGCTTCCGTCATAATCCTCTTTAAGCCTGCCATAGTTCTCGAGTATATTGGTAGCCGTTGAAAAATCGTATCTTACATAGCCACCGGAATCCAAAACCTCTACAAGCTTGTCCCAACCGGCTTTAATGATAGCGTCTGCATCCGTCAATTCCTCATCAATGAATCTCCTAAAAGTCTTCTTGGCGATGTCGGCTGATATCCTCTTGGCGAATAGAAGAGACGCTAGAAACCATCTGAGCCTGTCTTTGTCATCGTTAAGGTCTAAACCTAACTCGGTGGAGAAATTTGGAATCCCTTCAAGTATCTTTCTGAGATCCGAGGTGGAAGCCCTTATCATGAAGCCATTCCTTCTATCGAAAACCGTTCTCTCGGTTCTCTTGGGGCACGTTGTAATACTTATCTATTACTTATTGCAATGAACCGTGATTGAAGCTTAGCTTTGATATATGGTGATCTCTGATGGAGATGAATCTTTTCGAAAGGACGGCTTCTAGGATAAATGGTTATGTAGATGAGATAATTGAGATGCAGAGTAGGTTGACGGCGGCCCAGGCTGTAGGTCCTGAGAATGGTGGTAGAGGCGAATACGATAAGGCTGAATACGTTAAAGAGATGGTTAAAGGTTTGGGACCTGATGAGCTCATCGAGATTAATGCACGGGATGCACGTGTTCCGAACGGATATCGTCCAAATGTTGCGGCTCTGTTCAATGGTAGAACCGGGGAGAGTACTCTATGGATTATAACCCATTTGGATGTGGTGCCTCCTGGGGATCTCAAGTTTTGGGATAGGGATCCGTTTAAGGTCGAGCTGCGAGATGGTAAACTCTATGGTAGAGGTGTAGAGGATAACCAGCAGAGCTTTGTAGCCTCCTACATGGCTGTGAAAGCATTGAAGAATGGAGACGTCACCCCATATCGAAGGGTCGGACTGCTCATGGTCTCTGACGAGGAGACCGGAAGCGAGAGAGGCTTGAAGTATGTCTTGGCCAACCGTATGGACCTATTCGGGGATAGCGACCTATTCATAGTGCCTGACGGAGGTAACAAGAATGGAGCGATTGTTGAGGTATCTGAGAAGAGTATGCTATGGCTGAAGGTTCAAACCTCAGGTAAGCAGGCTCACGCCTCAAGGCCGGAAAAAGCCGTGAACAGCTTCAGGGCTGGAAGCCACCTCGTAACTAAATTGGATGAACTGTATGATATATTCGATCAGAAAGATCCTTTATACGATTTTCCTAAAAACTCGTTTGAGCCTACGAAGAAGGAGCCTAATGTTCCAAATGTGAATACAATACCTGGAAACGACGTATTCTATATTGATTGCAGGATACTACCAGAGGTTAAGGTCGACGAAGTGATGGCGCACATAAATAAAATGGCCAAAGAGATTGAGGCTAGATTCAATGTTAAGGTGAACATCTCAATAGTTCAAAGGGCTGACGCGGCCCCTCCGACTCCGTCAGGAGCTTCCGTCGTAAAGGCGTTGATTAATGCGATCAGAGAAGTAAAGGGAGTAGATGCGAAGCCAATGGGTAAAGGAGGGGGAACGGTCGCCGCTTTTTTGCGAAGAGCAGACCACCCGGCAGCCGTATGGGCAACCGACGACGGAACGGCCCACCAATCCAATGAGTACTGCATACTCGAAAATCTCATAAGCGATGCAAAAGTCTTCCTGCACGTGGCCCTACAGGAAGAGGATCTTTAAAATATACACTGTAAGGTTTTTCAGTCACCTATTGTTGAAGTTTGGTTAAGGTCGAAGGGTTTGTTTGGCTCCCCCCCAGAAGATTTCAAGTTGCAACGTGAGGAGATGGTTAAACGATATATGAGGTTAGGCTACTTGAAATCTCCGAGGACGATCGAGGCTATGCGTAACGTCCCGCGAGAGCTGTTCATGCCTGAAGCTTTGAGGAAGTTCTCCTACTTCGATGAGCCCTATCCAATACCGGGCGATGGTAGACAGACCATCTCGGCACCTTACACCTATCCACTATTCTACGAGCCGCTTGAGCTACACAAGGGAGATAAGTTACTGGAGGTGGGGATGGGGTCGGGATACGGCGCCGCCTTGGCTAGAGAGCTTGTAGGCGAAGATGG
>CAYFVN010000061.1:0-5054 GCA_964346575.1 uncultured Candidatus Bathyarchaeia archaeon | reverse complement strand
GTCTCCTTGAAGTAGACGTATGAGAAGTTGGTGTACAGCCACAACCCTATCCTGCTTCTGTAAAGCTTATGCCACGCAGGGCCAACGATGTCCTGCTTCACATGTACGCTAACCCAATTATACGTGTCATTCAATCCATCTTGATATACGTGAATGCCCAAGCAACGTCTTTCGTCCAAGAACTCTTCGTTCACATATGCGTAGTCCTCTGGCCCTCTGGTTACGGCCACCTCCCAAAGGTAAGGTTTACTGCCGTTAGTCTCCTTATCGAATGTGAAATATTTGAATCTTGGATTAATTAGCACTGGAGGTTCATAGGCCTCACCCTTATAGTGACTGAACGCCCCGGCGATTATTATTAGGCTTAAAAGGATGGAAATGGGGGCGGTAAAGCGTCTAATTAACTGTTTCACGGCTTTTTCTCTCCTCGTTATACCATAGTACTATGGAAGTTGTTAGGAGGGGTATCCAGCTTATGAAATAGTTCTGGAGGCCTCTGTAGGATGCCCACATGATCAATCCAGGATAGATCCATACAGTATATTTTAGCTTATCGAAGTATACGAAATAGTTTAAAAGAAGTGTTGCGAATAAGCAGGTCATGGCTACAAGGTAGAACTCCTTCTGAACTTTGAAGATATCTGTCTGTGTGAAGAGAGAAAATCCCTGGCTTAGGAATACCAGATTCCCGAAGATAGGTGTTAATACTCCACCCTTCCACGCTTCAAAGTTCTGTCTCATAAAGTAAAGGTTGGGGAGGATAAATCCTAAGGTTGAGATTGCTATAAAAGAGGCCACTCCAAGTATTCGTTTAAAGTACGTTTCTCTGATCGATCGCCAAATCCATATGAGAAGGAAGGGGGCTATGATCCATGGGATCTGCTTAGTTGCGCACGAGATTCCGTAAAAGGCTCCTCCCAAATAGAGGTTTCTTTCCAAATAGAAGGCGGTTAGAATCATGGGGAGTACCCATAAAAAGTCCGTTACACATCCGGCTGTGAAGTTTATAGCTAAATCCGATCCTGCAAATAGAGGAATGATAATAAGAGGCCTCAAATCTGAGGGAGCTTTAACATAAATAATGATGATAGAGGCTACTTCGAATAGAAGTATTACCCATCTAACATCTCTCCAACCTAAGTATACGAATGGGACTAGATTTAGGAAGTGCAGTGCTGGATAATTGAAGTAGGTGATTATGTCACCCTCTTTGGTGAATGTCATATAGTCTACCTCGACTGAGAATATCCTTAGAGCGTCCTGAAGATCTGCGGTGTATGGATTGAAGAGTACTCCGTTTTTAAAATCTTCTACAAATCTCATGGCTGAGTAATGACTGAAGGCTATTGCATCCGTCCTATAAACGCCCGTATAGACGATCTCCGAGATTACGTAGACGCTATAAAAGGCTGTGAATATTAGGGCGACTAGAGGGTATCCTTCTATCCACCTTATTCGGTCATCGCCGACCAAAGCTAGGAAGAGAAGTGAGAAAGCTATAAGATAAGTTACTATGTGCACTATTACGATTCCAGGATTCTCAAAAATCCGTCCCCTAAGCCAGTTTTGGAACCCTTCGTAAAGCATGAAGGCTCCTGTAAAGACGAATAAAAACCGTGTATTGAGTTCACGATTCTTATTCGCTATGCCCATTTCTTATGCCTCCCAGAATATACGTAGAGCATTACCATAAGTATTAGAGATCCTATCGAAAGACCAGTAGGCCTACGCCAGTCGTATGAGTGATATAGCTCGACGCTCACCTTTCTTACTCCCATCGGGAGTCTCAATGAGATAAAGTTATTTTCATCCATACAAACTTCGATTTGCCTTCCACTGCTCTTGGCGGTCCATGTAGGGAAGTACGCCTCTTTAACCGTAATGTTCATTTCCTCAAAACTGTCTGACAATTCCAGATTGATCTTGTCTGGAGTTTCTCTCCTCAAGTCTATATTTCCCTTATAGTTATTAGTCCAGTCTACAAGTCTATGTCTTACTATGGACCTGTAGATGGTTATTTCACCTTCTCCATATGGCTCAGAGTAAACTTCATCGAACCCTGGTCCTGAAACTAGAGAGGATTTAAAACTCTCGTTGGATCCTCCTATCATAACCCAGTTTATCCCTAAGATGTCGGAGCTGTCTATCAAGTTAGTCCAGTGTCTTAACCTCTCAGTGTTGTTGGATGTAGCTTCGAGGTCATTTAACCTGTAATCGTTTATCATATACAGTGGTTTTAATATCTTCCCCTGGGGATACCATCCGTCCACCAGCGTCTTACCGTCGAGGTAATTTGGCAATAGATATATCCAGAATGGGCAGTGGATCGCTAAGATCCTTCCATCCCATGGATCGGCTGAGAGATATCTAATGATTCCCGTCGGAATATTCTGGTTAATCGGGGTATAATCTTGGGGGAGACGCTCATTTATTGGATGGGTGAGAGACCAAGTGGCTTTGATGGATCCTCCAGCGACAAGTACTACTATTATGGTTAATGCGATCCACTTATAGAAACGTCTAATCTTAATCTTCTCTACGATTTTGAGTGTTACGGGAGCCGCCAATATGCTGGCTGGTAAAGTAAGATAGAGCCAGAATCTATGAACGTCAAGTCTACTCCATATATACGAGGTGAGAGGTACAGCCACGAATGGAGGTGACATCTCACCGGAGAGGGGGACCATAAATCCTCCAAGGCCAAACCATAGGAAGATCAAGAACCATATCGAGACGAAGGTGTAACTTAATACCTTACTCTCTTTTAGATTTAATATCAACCCTGCTATCATGAGGATAAATGCTGCAACTACGATGCTCTGAGAACAGATCTTTAAGGCAGGTGAGTTGATGATAATTCCTAACTCGAAAAGTGCTAAACCCGCCATTAAAGCGCATATGAGGCTCATGAATAAGTATCTTCCCCATCTATCTGGTTTTTGGATAAGCATTACAAGCATCGTTAGGGCCAATGCTAGATGGATGACGCCGAAACCCGATATTACAGAATTATTGATGAAGAATGTGAATTTCGCGAAAGTAGCATCAATTACGTTGCGGTTATAGAAGGGATTTTCCGAGATAAATCTTGATGCGTTAATGAAGGGCACCGTCCATATGGCGGACAGTCCGAGAGAAGCTGGGAGAGTGAATGATAATGCTCCCAAACAGGAAGTGAATCGTTTCGACTCAAATATTGAAGTTAGCAGTGCTATCAGAGATATCAGGACGGCGATGAGAGCGGATAGATGATGGATCAGGATTAAGGATGCAAGTAGAAGGGCGGAGATCACTGCTGATCGTAGCTCGAATCCCTTCTTGAAGGATCTGTAAAAGTATACTAAATATAGGCATAATATTGGAATCGAAAGTATATTTGGGAACCTATCATAGAAGAGGAGGTTCTCAACTACAGCCGGACTTAAGCTGAAGATAAGAGAAGCCAGCCATCCTTCCACACTGGAAAATCCAAGTTCATTTCCAAGCCTGAATATGGTATATGGAGCTATGAGGTAGAATCCTGCCTCCACAACCTTGTAGGCGGAGATCGGATCCAGACCCGATAACGAGATTATGAAGCAGGTGAAGTAACCTAACGGAGGGTATAAGAACAGTATTGGAGTGCCTCCATACCAGTCTGGAGTCCAGAAGGGTACGTACCCATAGCTTTTAAAAGATCTATGGATAAACAAAACCTTGTAGAGATGGCTTGCAGAGTCCACTCCCATCGGTATACCTGGGATAACCCTTGGCAACAGGAAAGCCGCAGAGAACATAAACACTGAAGCTGGCAGCAATTTCTCCATATCTAGCCTCGAGATAGACATTACAAAGCCTCTACTGGATGTCTGAAGAGTGGCCCCTCCTGAATTTGGGCATGTTAAAGACGAATACTATAAATAATGTTATTAAAGCCATTGACAGGACCGTCGTGGATTCGACTTTTACGGACCTTGAGAAGATTTGAGTAGGTACGAATCTCTGTATATGTTGTGTACCGCCATTCCCTGAAATTATGTCCCTCCAGACAGCCGCACCGGTCTCTTTACTTATAAGCTCAAATGTAGTGGTTCCTTGACCTGCAACCATGAGGAATACGTATACCTGATCGCGCGTCTCATCCACCTTAAATACCACGTCCGCATACATCTCAGTATAGTCGAAATCATTATTCTGTTTGAAGAACGCAACTATGTCTCCCGTCTTGACTGTTGAAGTACCGTTGTAGAGTATGTCATACCATGTAAGATCCACTCCAACGTCTATTATGTCATCCCCGTCATTGCCTAAAATCCAGCCGTACTCATTGACTTCATTGAACATAATACCATTAGTGTTCCTACCTTCTTGATCATCGAACATTATCCTAGCCCAGTCAGCGGTGGATTTCATAAGTATCCTAAAGCTAGGAGTCTTAAACCAATCATCAGAATCTTTCGACTCCTCAACTGCCCAAGTTTGAATTAGCATCGCGGAGATAGATAGAGAGACGAGAATCCAAGCAACCATCCTCACGTCATATCTCCTTCCTTTAACTTTACTACCCAGGTTATGTCTATGCTGTTAGAGTTTTGATAAGCTTTATCCTTCACCAGCTGTTCTTTTAATTTAGGCAAACTTTAAGTTCAATATTGGCCTCATAGGATTTCACGTTGCACCGAAAAAATTAGCTTAATATTACGACCCTCTATAGTAATAAGGAGCTGCATATCGATATGTGGAGGCTTTCTAGACCAACTTTCGCTTCGCTAGCTCTACTTACTATGATATTATCAGCAGTACTCCAAAGCCCTTCGGTTGCCCAGGATAGTACGAAAAATGTAGCGTTATTTGCCTATTTCAACGAACGTTTAAAGGTTTTAAACGGAATGGCATTAGGAGTATCTCCAACTTGGAATAACCCCATGAAATCCAATGCCACCACTGAGAATCTCTTCACATTATACCCTTCCTTAGGCGAGAACCTCACCATAAAGGGAGTAATAACCTTCAAGAGCTGGTTGAAAGCGAATAGACTTACCTATGGACGACTCGTAATGAATCTCTACGAAGTA
>CAYFVN010000060.1:0-2511 GCA_964346575.1 uncultured Candidatus Bathyarchaeia archaeon | reverse complement strand
ATCACAACCTTGGTGATTGCATGTCCGTGTGCTGTTGGACTCGCAACTCCTACTGCGATCATGGTTGGCACGGGGAAGGGAGCTGAAAACGGCATACTCATCAAAGGAGGAGACGCTTTAGAGAACGCCCACAAACTCGATACCATCGTATTCGATAAAACAGGCACTCTTACGAAGGGGGAGCCGTCTCTAACAGATATCATCGTCACCAGGTTTCCAATAGGAAATCCTCATAGTTCGATTACTGTGTCGAAGACGTGGTCCGAAGAGGGTCTGTTGAGGTTTGCGGCGATTGCTGAAAAAGGTTCTGAGCATCCAATCGGGGAAGCGATAGTAAAAGGCGCTCGCAGCGAAGGTCTAGCGGTGGATGACCCTGAATCCTTTAACGCTATACCTGGACATGGCGTGGAGGCGCAGTATGGAGGTGAGCGTGTTTTGGTTGGGACAAGACGGTTGATGAATGATAGGAGTGTGGAGATCAAGCATTTGGAAGGTGAGATGCGGTCTCTTGAGAATGAGGGGAAGACTGCGATGATAATTGCCATCGATGGTAAAGCGGCTGGATTGCTTGCGGTTGCGGATACCTTAACGGAATATGCGAAAGGGGCTGTGGAGGAACTGCATGGATTGGGTTTGGAGGTGTTGATGATCACGGGTGATAATGAGAGGACTGCACAGGCGATCGCTAAAGAGGTTGGCATCGACAAGGTGCTTGCTGAGGTGCTTCCAAAAGATAAGGCTGATGAGATCAAGAAGCTTCAAAACGAGGGTAGAAAAGTAGCGATGGTGGGGGATGGAATTAATGATGCGCCTGCTTTGACTCAATCCGATATCGGTATAGCTATTGGGAGTGGAACGGATGTTGCTATGGAGTCTGCGAAGATAGTTTTGATTAAGAATGATGTGAGGGATGTGGTGTCAGCTATCAATCTTAGCAGACGTAGCATAAGAAAGATTAAAGAGAATTTGTTCTGGGCGTTTGCCTACAACTCTACAGGTCTTCCGATAGGTGCCGGCGTTCTATTTCCGGCCATTGGCTTCTTGGTCAGCCCTGCATTGGCGGCAGCGTTCATGGCGATGAGTTCTGTATCTGTAACGACAAACTCCCTACTGTTCAAGCGGTATAAACTGAAAGGTGTACGAGTGGAGTAGTGATAGCTGTGAATGGGGTAAAAAATAGTTTTAGGTTTCTTAGCATATTGGCTTGTATCGTAGTCTCTGGTGTGGTAACATGGCTATTCTACGTTGCTGCTATAAATATTGGTGCAGAGCACTCTCAATACACGCAGGTCGATACGTTTGCGGGGATGGGGTTTGTCTTTATCCTTTCAATGATAGTCTCAATATCTCTTGTCCCACCTCTCATGAGGAAATTACTTGGAAGATACACTTCAGGACATTGAGATGACCGGTAGTTTAGTTCCTGCTTTCCTTTGAAAAGAGGGGTATCAATTGATGATAGGAGTGGACGATAGGAGTGAAATGCGGCAAGCAAAACTGAAGGTGTTGGAGTACGTCTATAGGCACGAGGGGAAGTCGAAGGATACAGGGAGACTGGCAAGCATCTTATGTCCCGAAGTGGATTATTCGTCGATAGAGAGGCATCTGGTTGAGGAGCATCTGCTCGTTGAAAATGGTGAAATATGGCGTTTAACACCTTTGGGGAGACTCTATACCGAAATCTTTCAAGCTTCAAAGCAGAAAAAGTGGTATTTGATCATATGCCTCATATTCTGCTTGGGTGTGTTGGCTTTCCTCGTGCTACGATTTATTGTTTGAATGCATTTCGATCACTCGGTTAAATCAGTGCCAAAATGTTACTGCGGATGTATTAATAAAAGAAAAGTTAGTTACCAAACATAAGGGTGAACAGTAGCTCGCGCTCATTTTTTTAATTTGAATAATCTGCTTCTTTAAACTTTAAAAATTTTTTATTTTTAAAATGTACATTTGTAAACAACAATGCTAATCCTCTTTTAATTAACTATATACTGTGGCTATCAAGTCAGGTGTAGTATGTCTATGGAAAACTATGAGTCTTGTGATATGTTAGTTAATAAGACAACCTCTGAAGGGTTTGGGAAATGTGAGTGTCAATGTGGAAATAAGGATACACCCAATATCATTACTGCTCCAGATGGCGAAGTAATCTGCCGAAAATGTGGAACTGTTATAGGTAAAGTAAGCGATACTGAAGAGTTCCAGGATGAATTAGAAGCGTATAACGAGGAAGTGGATCTACGTATCGCGCGCTAATACCGATTACGAGATTAACGCTGTGTGGATTTTAGTAATGGGTGTAAGCAGTGTGTTTATACTAACAGGTTTAACCCTAATTTGGCGTGGATGGAAGCGTTTGTATAGTTCAAAGGAAATGGTCGGCGCGCGTGTAGGATAGAGTGCACAAGAAATTGATTCCTTATTTTTATTAATTTAAATTAGAATTTGGATCACACAAGATTATCTTTATGAAAATACATCTAATTCTAATTAGGCGTACTAGTAATATCG
>CAYFVN010000059.1:0-3649 GCA_964346575.1 uncultured Candidatus Bathyarchaeia archaeon | reverse complement strand
CCTTCACCTTTGGGCTTTACTCCCCACCTACCGTGAGGAGGACTTTGACTCTTCCTCCAATAATTACGAGATTCTTCTATGTGGTTGCTTGGTTCACGGCCATGGCTAGCGGTTTTGAGGTTATCTATCATATAGTTCTCTGGTCTGCCGCCCTCTCAGTGCAGGGACTTCAGAACCCTGACGTGGTGATAAACATATGGCCGCAGAATGAGTTCCCTATAAACGTGGTCTTCTCAAGTAAGATAGTTGTCATGATATTCGCAATCTCGGTGGTTGTTATAGACTACCTGCGGAGGATTGAGAGATCACGAGCTGGCAGACCTGATAGGTAACCCTTCACGGCTAATCAGCCTACCCTCCACGGAGATAACAGCCGCTAAGTATATGACGATCCATATTATGAACAGGACCTCTCCTATCGATTCATGGAAGACCCTGAGATCTATCGACGTATACGATACCGCCAAGGCTATTAGGAATATGCGAAATATGTTTACCAAGAACGTGCCTAAAGCTCCTAACACTGTATACAATGTTTTTCTCTTGAGAGGGGCATCCATCTTCACCATTAAGATACATACTACGAGTGTGTAAATTAGCATGCTCATTATCCCTGCACATGGCCAGTTTATCTCCAGGAGTACTGAGCGTTTCACTCCTCTAATGAAGAGAAGGTTCCTTTGGTTGTAAACCCATGGTGGTTTTAACGATGATAAAGGGTTAGATGAGACTGTAACACCTGAAAATCCTAGTAAGCTTACCACTGATACGACTATTAGAGGTACAATCGAAGCTAAAGGCCCAAGGGACTGGTAAGGGAAGGCTGCATCTAATCCAAGAATGATAGCCATTCCAACGAAGTAGACGATGGGTGTTATTACGCTCTTCAGCGCTTTTATATTGAAGGCTGATGCTAGCATTCCCGCTAACGTGATAGCTACTATCACATACTCCCAAAGCCACGTCCAACTGAGAAGATATGGGGCATCAGTTAGATGAAGGCTATAACCCCAAGACCTGATCGCATCCTGTAACCCACCGAAGTATACTAGGAAATAATAGAAGATTAAAATTGAGAAGAAGATGGACCATTTCACGAGATTCGTACTTCCAGGTTCGAGGGTTAACCTCTCCCGAGCGTCTCTCCATTCTAGCAGTAAAAATATGAGCCCGAAGAGTATTGGTCCTCTACCTTCGTTCCATCCTAAAATGAAAGAGTTGGGATCTACCATTATCAATAGAACTATGGGAGAGATCGAAAGGAGTAATATCAAATCCTCTCTACTTAATCTAATCCGAGTTAATGTCTTAGAAGCGAATCCCTCTCCCATCCCAATCGCCCAATTCATCCCGCCAATCAGCCACTCCAGAGTTCGGAGGTTATACCTTTTTCCAAAGCTATTTATCTGTTGCTCTCAATGAGTTAAGATTTTTCTGGCATTGGGAGTAATGGTTTTGAAAAAGAGACGAGTTTCACCCATGGCTCTTACTTCCAGGTCCTTAACCTTAACTATTATAGGGAAATTGCGCACCGTATCTCCTATTACTAGGCAGTGCTTTGGAGGGAGTTCTTTGACCATGAGCTTTACACTATCAGCATCTATCTTAGCCGTTCTGGATATCGCTTCTAAATCCTTATCGTTTATGAAGTTAAATAAGAATATATTGTCCACTTGCCTGTATATGCTTTCCTGGATGCTATCCGGCTGGTTTGTGATAAAAGTGGTGAAAAGACCTAGATGCCTCATTCGAGTTACTATATCGTCCCAATAGGTTTCACGTAGATATAAGTGAGCCTCCTCTGCGAAGAGGAATAGTGGGGGGATGATCCCTCTGGAGAGTAAGTCTTTGAGCTTTCCTAATAGTAGCTCTACGAGCATCCTCCTGGATATGGAAGACTGGTCCTTCAGATTTACGATTATCGCGCTGCCGTGGTATCCAATGGACTTGAAAGTCATTGTAAGATCCAGAGAGTCTTCAGAATGATCTGTAAACATGCCTGAGTCCATCATGCTATGAAGCCTTGATTGAATGGCGTCTCGTACGCTTTCGTGACATCTCCAGCGGTTCACCTCTTCACTCAATTCCTCCAAGCACAGCTTTCCATTACGGAGGAGTTCTCTCCAAATCCTTATGAAGACTCTAGTGGAGTTCCAAGGCAGATCTAGAGCATAAGTAAGCATATTTAGTAAAGGGTTGAGTCCTAGCTTCTGTATGTTGAATCTAAGGTTTAATCCGGGAGTTAAGGTAAGTAATTTATTCCTATAATTTTCATGGCATTTTTCTTCTCTATTATATTTAAGGTTTACGTACTCTCCGTTTATATCCAGAATCAGGCATGGCGCCCCGTGATCTACAAGGCCCAATACAAATAGTTTGGAAAGATGTGATTTACCAGTTCCTTTTCTTCCAGTTATTATATTCAACTTGCCGTCGAAAGATTCGGCGTCCACTGATAATCTGACTCCTTTTACTGTTTCACCTAGTTCGATGGGCCTTCGTATGCCATTTACGTCGATTAGACTTTCTATGGACAGTGGTTTCACAGACGAAAAGTTACGTGAGGGGATGAAGCTGCCATATGGATTGGATAATCCCCCCTCAATTATGCCTCTTATCTTACATATTATAAGTCTAGTATCCTTAAGTATGGTGATCTGAGAGGTTATATCGAATGGATCCAAATCATTACCTTCTAGTCTGCCAGAGAGTCCATCCCTTAGAAGCTCCTCGAGAATTCCTGGAACATTGGCGTATTTGGCCTCGATCACCTGTAGTATGAGGCTTCTCTCGGCGCTTTTATCTTCTATCTTAAAGTAGTCGCCCAGCATGAATTTATCCCTGGGGAAGGCTAGTAGATGGAATTCGTCCCCTTCCTTCAGGAGGATCTTCATGACATCACGTCAACTCCTGAGCCGAAGGGTCCGAAAAGGGCTCTCCTTAGGTTAAACTTTGCAGGTATCCTAAAGCTGTACTTTTTCTTAAGGAAGCTTTGGATCGCAAGGTCTTCACCCTCGGTAAATACTGAGAGTATGTGGGCGAGTCTGAGGGTCTCTGGATAGCCACCCTCCAAAAGCTCGTTCGCCAGTAGTAAACCCAAGGATAGCTCGGGGGGAGATGAGACGTTTCTATCTATGTCGATCCTGAAGGGAAAGCCGTTCTCGGCTAATTTGGATACTAACACGCATCCCATCAGTTGTACTGGATGTGCAGGGAATAAAGGCTTCACATATTTGTCCAAGTTTATGAAACACGGGTCCTTATACTTTTGTATCAATGTAGTTATGTTTTTTCCATTAATCACAAGTTTTGTTGATTTACTTATAGCTATCACCCTGTTTCTCCTCTCTCTAGAAGCTTCAAGCAATCCTATAAGAAGTCGTGAGGGGTTTTCCTGTGTACCTACTGTAAGTGAACCGTCTAGGAGAATTATAGTATTCATAAAGAATTTAGAAACAGCAAGTTGTAGACTTCTCTCAAAAATGTTTCTGAGTCTAGAGAGTAGACGGATCTCTCCTGCCCCATCTGGGGATCCGTTATCTGAATCTGCTGAGCTTTCTTGGATATGAAAGATCAATGGACCGCAGCGAATGAATCTATAGGAGCGGGGCTCTCTCCACACTATCGATCCTCTAAAGGCGTAAACACA
>CAYFVN010000058.1:0-7785 GCA_964346575.1 uncultured Candidatus Bathyarchaeia archaeon | reverse complement strand
CTCGAGTATCTCCGGGGGGAGGTGGGCCGGCTGCTGGGTTACGATTCCAAGGCACACGCCTCGTTTACGTCCCCTCCTGGCGAGCTCTATGAGCATGAGCAGGGTGGCGAGCATCCTCTCCCTCTTATACTTGCTTATGAACGTGTGGGCCTCCTCTATGACTATGAGCAGGTTCGCCGTCTCGGGGTTCGCTATCTTGTACTGGAACAGCGAGTTGAGTTGGCTGGCCAGCACAAGGTTTCTGACGTAGTCGTCCTCGTCGCTGATGTCCACCACCGATACGCGTCCCGGCTTCACGATATCTCTCGGCTCCAATGTGGGCTGAGGCACATCGATCAACCCGAGGCCTTGAATTAGATGAAGCTTACTGTACATGCTCGTATGGGCTTCGGCTATAAACTCGGGCATAGTGGGGTTATCGGCCTGGGCGTCCAGACGCGCCTTCGTCCTCTCGATCACGGCCTCGAGGTTCACCTTCCTGAACGCCGGGGCTATCTGCTCGACCTTCTCGATCACATCCATGAAGTAGAGCTGCTCCATCCGCGACAACTCGGCGACCTCCGAGAACAGGTACTTGTCCGTCTCGGCGAATGAGACCGAGAACTTGTCGGCGTCACTCCTTCGACCGGAGCATGGAGCCGGGACGTAGACTTTCAGGTCGTCCAAGCCCGTGGGCTCCTCCCCAAAGTCTTTAAGGAGCTCTACGAGCATGTCCGTGGGTTTATCCATGAAGACATATTCGCCCTCCACATCGAATATTATGACTGCAAAGTCGTTTTTAACTGCGTCTTCCATCACAACTTGGATCGTGTTGGATTTTCCGCTTCCAGTGGTCCCGAAGATGCCCAGATGTCTGGAGAGTATGGCCGGATTGACTCCGATGTCGACCTCCCTGTGAGTGGGCAATCTCCCCAGCCTCATCCCGCCTATGATCCCCAGGAATTTTTGGACGTCCCTCGGATCCATGACCTTCACGGATGTTTCGGGGACGGGTCTGGTGAGCACGGCGGCGGGGGCCCCGTCTCTGATGGACGCGGATAGATCCACCATGTACAAGGTCACACCGGATTGAGCGCTCGAATAGTAGGGGCCGTCGACCACCTCTCCTATGAAGGCCTCCGGTTCACCCTCGATCGTTACAAAGGTACCCCTCCTGAGGGAGGCGGCTCTATCCACCTCCATCAGAGATCTTGACGGAGTGAGCCTGGCCCCCTCTCCGTCGGGGAGTATACGACCCACAACTCCACCTTCCTTGTCCAACTTTAACATTTTAGGGAACTCTCCTCCAACCAAATTTTAATGCTTGTAGTACAGTCACACTATGGGCCTCCATACGATGAGGTAGAAAGCCACGAATCCTATCACCATCAGAATTACGGAGTGTTTCAACCCTGCACCTATCATGTTCTCACCCATCTTCCCGGCTACCATCCCGCCTGAAAAGCCTTCAAAGAGGGTTATGTGAAACATGACCCGTATCACCCTCTCGAGGTCCACGCCCCCCGCGAGCAGCCCGCCGCCCCCGGCCTCCGCCATCATCGTCTTCGTCTCCGCAAGTTCGACGAAAAATGTCCTGATGAGCATTATGTCCACGAAGAGGAAGATGAAGAATGCAACGTATACTATCGCGACGTACGGTCTGAGCATGCTAACCCGTTCACGCTCGATCGTCTGCAGTTCACCTATGTGGAGGCTCACCGTCTCGAGGATCTCCCTGATCTCGCCTCCGGCTTTCGACACCTCCGATATGATGGACGCCGTCCTCGTAGAGAGCCTAGTGTCTACGCGCTCGGAGAACCTCTTCAGCGCCTCATCTAAGCTCATCCCCCAAGATATCTGCGTCACGATCCTGTTAACCTCATCCGATAACGGTCCATACCTCCTCTTGCTCGCCATCTCCATGGCGCGGGTCAACGTCACCCCCGTCCTACCGGCCTCCGATAGCTCCCTCAGGAAGTTGGGTATCGCGTTGTCGACGGCGGCCCTCCATCTACTGTCGATCAGGTTGACCACTGCCGGGGGGGAGATGGCGACCATCAGGGCGATCAGTATGAGCTCATCCATCTCGAATGCGAGTGGAACCTTGAGAAACAACGCGTTGATGAGCGCCGTCAGGCCTATTATGACGCCTATGGCCGCCGAGACTATCCAGACCAGCAGTTTCTCGCCCTCTGTGATCCTCGCCATCAACAAGCCTTACGTCACCTCGGGGGCATGATACTGTCCAAATATATTAGAAGTATCATCACCAGGGTCGGCAGTATAAAGTAGGCCAACAGGTACATTGTGAAAATTATGCTGAACCTCCCTAGAGAGCCGCCTATGACGCCCATCACAGCCATCATGACTATGGCCACCAATGGGAAGACGACCATCAGAGAAACGTAGGCCTCCGCTATTCCACCCAGCGTCTCGATCAGCTGGCGGCCTGCTATCCGAGCGGAGTCCATGAATCCCCTGGCGGCGTTAAGGAAAAATTTCGAGAGGTCGCCCCCAGACATCGTTACACCTATCATTCCATCGACGAACCCGGAAAACTTTTGGGAGGGGGACCTCCTTATACACCTCACCATGGCGGACACGATGTCGAATCCGAGAGCATAGACGTCCCTGACTATGTCCTTGGCCTCCTCGGACGCTATACTCCTGACCCTTCTCGTCTCCGTCAATGCCAATGAGTGGAACATAGCCTCGGGTGGGAGACCGGCTTGGGATAGGACTGCCATATGGCTCGCCACGTACGGAAGCTCCTCGTCCAAGAGGCGTTTCCTAGAATCCGCTGCGAGGGAGGGATACGCGTAGAAGATTGTGAGGACTATGCTTCCGGCTAGGAGAGCGAATGCTACGGAAAGCATCACAGCCAAAATCAGAGGGGCGAATATTAGCAGGGTTATCGCCAGAGTCGCGGCGAAGACGGAGGCCGAAGCCAATATTGAGAAGAAGAGCATGAATGCCACGTAAGCTGGGAAGGCGATCTTGATCCTCGATCTCTCCAACTTATCCTTCAGGTCTCCGAAGAAGGGTAGAATATCCGATAAACGGTCGCCCGTCAAACGGTAAGGCAGCGTTATCAGGTCTGAAGCCGCAAGCGCTCGGCCGCTCTTCTTCTCAGCTTCCTCGGTCATCGACCTAGCTCCATATGAACCCTCTGATAGGTTCGGTCGGGCTCGGCGTAGTATTCACGTATTGCGTCGCCTACCGTGTCGTATCTCCTAATCCCCTCTTTAACCATCCACTCCAGTAAAGTCTTACGTCTCTCCAACTCGATCTTAAAGTCCTCTTCCGCCATGCCCAGCCGTTCCATTAAGACATCTTGAACTATGCTCTTTCCGGAGAAGGTGAATTTGTCTTTGGCGGGATCCCAGCGGTACACATCGTTCGTAACGAAGTTCTTTGAGACCGGATCCAGACCCGCTATCTCAGCGATATGGCTTATCCGCCTAACGTTCTTCTCATTCATGCGTACCCTGCTCTGCATACAAGCCGAGTTCAACGTTGATATTAGGGATCTAGGAATATTCATAGGCTCCGATTCAAGCCGATTCAAGGCCGCGTGAACCGAGTCGCAGTGTATAGAGGAGAGCCCCCCGTGTCCGGTGGCCATGGCCTGGAAAAGCGTGAAAGCCTCCTCGCCTCTAACCTCCCCGACGATTATGTAGTCGGGTCTCTGCCTCATAGCAGCCTTCAATAAGTCGAAGAGGGTTATCTCGGCGGATCTGTTGGCCGACCCGAAACCCGTCCGGGCCACCGACGGTATCCAGTTCTGAAGGGGAAGGTTAAGCTCAGGCGTATCCTCGATGGTTATGACCTTATCGTCTGGAGGTATAAATGCGGACAGAGCGTTCAGGGTTGTAGTCTTCCCCGAGGCCGTTCCACCGCCTATAAGTAGGTTGGCCTTCTTCTCTATAGCAAGCCAGAACCACGCCGCCATATCGATCGATAACGTGTTGAGATTTATTAGATCCGTTACCGTTAACGGATCGGCCCTAAACCTTCGTATCGTGAACGTGCTCCCCTTACGCGTCACCTCTCTTCCGAGGGTGAGCTGAAGCCTACTCCCATCGGATAGGCTGGAGTCGAGGATGGGATTTGCTATGCTTACGTGTTTGCCCGAGAGATAGGCTAGACGTATAACGAAGGAATCCAGGTTATCATCCGATTTAAAGAATATGTTGGTCGGGATGGATTCGTACTCTCTATGCCATACGTATATGGGTATCCTGGGGCCGTCGCACGATATATCCTCGATCATATGATCGTACATCAACGGGTCTATCTTACTATACCTGACGAGATCCCTTGCGAGGTAGTACTCTACCTTATCCATGGCCTCGGGTTTCAACTTAATCTTGTAGTCTCGAACGATCTCCTCCACTTGGTCTTTGAGGAGTTTCTCAGCATCCTCCCTAGAACCCACACTCTTCACATCAATGTCCAAAGTCTCCATGAGGATCTCCTTTATCTTCCCTAAGGCTTCCTCCTCATCAGGTTGGAGTGTCGGCTCTATGACCATATACACCAATCCCAACGTTTTAGGATCCTTGGTTATAGCCGCGTAGGCGTAAGGCTCAATCAGGGGATAAACCTCTCTGAAAGAAGTAGTATCGTCACTCTCAATACTCTCTGCAGGAGGCTGAGCCTTCTCCTCGGTCAAAGTTTCCACCTTCGTCTTTGCCATTACTTTTACAAACTCCTACTTGAAGATATCTTTTTTTATACTTATCCTTTTTTTCAAATCCGTATCCGAATAGAGGTCTCAAACACAGTTTCAGGTTTAAACTATCGCGGTTAACACTTATACAACCTCGAACTGCCACGTTATTTATTTTTGTATGTAACTTTAGATCGAACATCCCTTCTATAAATCGCGCGTGTAAAATTGGAGAGAACCCTCGAAACACGTTTCTAACTATGCACTCTCAAGGTAACCAAATTTGCCTCTTAAATATTTGACGAATATTAACCCTTAATTTGAAAACGAACTCTCTGTCGATCGAAGCCTGGAGGAGTATCCAAGCTTAATCCTGAAAGCGAAGGCGAAAGGGTGCTAAGGAGCAACCATAGCCTAGGTAAGGGACGAACCGTTCGACGTGAACACAAGAGTAAAAGGGCCCAGATAGAGCGTTTCCTATTTGGATCTTCTCCTCCTGAGCATCGTTTGCGCCGCCAATATCGGTAATAGGACGGCTAAGGAGACTATCGGGAACTCGGGCAGCGACTCGAAGGCTCGTGCGCCAGCGGGTAGGACGAACGGTTCACCCGACTCCTCGAGGATGACCGGGTAGCCGAGCTGATCGTTTGTGGATAGGGTTACGGTGTATTCGACGTAGCCTGGCAGGTAGTAGGTGATCAAGAAGCTTGTATCCCTCGGGATGTGGACGGAGTAGTCGCCGTCCATTGAGTAGCCGGTTCGATAAGGCGTAGATATGGACGTCCAGGAGAGAAGGCGGAACCTGTTGTGGACGTAGTCGAACGCTCTGACCGTGCCGTAGATTTTGATCATCCGGTCTACCTGGAATATTACGCCTCCGCTCGGCGAGAGTGTGTCGACGGTCACGTGTATGTCTATCTCCTGAAAGAAGTGTCTCTCGTCGGGGTAAAGGTCGGCCGATCGATCCGGGAACTCTGGTACCTCAACCCTGTAGGTTCCTTCGTCCAAACCGTAATCCTTGAATCGCTCCCCGTCCGTATCCACGTAGAAGAAGTGGCCTCTACCGTAGAAGCCTGAAATGTTGAAGTTGAAGATTGAACTCCCCTCCCTAACCGGCACCACGTTGACGCCGTGCTTATACGCGCCGATCAGGGCTTCGGGTCTCACGGTGACGTTCGTCGTGAGGGGTGTGAATATGTCGTCCGCCTTTAACGGTACCGTTCCGCTTATACTGCAGCCTACGATGAGCGGGAAGGCCACTCCAGCCGTCTGGCTTATCGGGACGAACACATCGACATCCAGCGTCTGTATATAGCCTAGGGTGTAGCCTCTTACCGAGTACATCCCCTCGTCCAAGGCCGAAGGGTAATAACCGTAGAATATGGTCTTATGCAGGGGCCAGTTATGGCCTGTGAAGTTCATCCCCCTCACAGACTCCGAATACACCCCGCCGACCCCCAAGATAAGCTGCCTCTCCACATAGCCCATTTCGACCCCCCTCGTATCGTAGATGTATATCCTCAAGTACGGTGGAGGGCACAGTAATTCTTTGGCTATGAAAAGCCACTCGATTGGAGCCTGTATGGTCCTCTCTCCAGGCTTCGGAATATACGAACCCACGTCAGCGATGAGGGTGCCACCCCTCTCCATCCACACGGTTACGCTGGAGTTACCCCTCTCGCCCAGGCCGACGGTGGGGATATCCCTCTGGACGTAACCCCTCATCCAGACGCGGACGTCGTAGACGCCCGCCTCAAGCCCATAATCCCACGGGCTGGGTCCTGGATGGGAGCCCTCCTCCCAGATACCGGAGTAGGACCGGTTGTGGAGCTCGCTGAACCCCAGCGCCCAGAAGTTTATGGTGTACTGGTCGGCGTAGCTCGTGGTCCCATCCGCGTATGTTCCGTTTATCAACGTTAAGCCTTCCCGCTCGCCGCCCCTGTACAGCTCTATGACGACGTGCCCTCCAAACTTGGTCCCGGTCAGGGTTCCAAGGGCGGATTCCTCAGCCATCCTTGGTGTCTCGTACTCACCGGTCGCACCGTTAGTGAGGATTATCCTGCCCGAAACCACCGAGCCATAGGTGAGGTGTATATCCGTATTGACGACGTCTCCGAAATCGATGAACGTCACCGTTACACCCTCGAGTTGGGTGAAACCGTAGACCCAGGCCTTAAGGCTGTATCCGCCCGGCCCGAACCCCGAGTACTCCGTCCCCAGCGAGGGGAATCCTACGTATTTGGTCCCGTTTCTCATGGTCAGCACGAAATTTTCAACCGACTGATTATTCGAGGCGTACGTCTGGGAGGCTACTATTCGGTCATCCTCGTCGTAGACCTCAACGGTGTAGTTCAAAGCCTTGAAGTTCAAGGCTTTCAGGTACGGGGTCTCCAAGGGGGGGATCGGAACCCCAAACTTATCCAGGTAAGTGATAGAACCCTCTATCCTGCATCCCCTATCCAAGGTGAAGTTGCCTATCGTCGTTAGGAAACCCTTGTTTACGTGGACCACCATCCCAAAGTAGGTTAGGGCGTAGGCGAACCCCGTCGTAGGGAAGTAACCGGCCGAGGCTGCTAGCGTATAGTCCCCCTCGTGCAACCCTGTGAGGTTAAAGAAACCAGTCGTAGAGTTTACGTATGCTCGGGCTAGGGCTCCGGACTCGTGGACCGCGTAGACGACTCCCTTCGCCCTGATGTATCTGCGGGCCAGATCGTCTATTATATATCCCTGTATCATACCGGGGTTCTCCCTCATACTCACCGGGACCTTAAGCACCTTGTTGGGTTGCGAGGGGAAGTTGGGTGTTCCATCCTCCCCCATCTCTGGGGCGACGAAGACGGATATGTTGTATACGCCCGCGATGTCAGGGGCCTCGAGTTCCTGTAGCAGTATGTATCGCGGAGGCGTGAAGTTCACCCAGTTACCGATGCAGAGGGGCGGGTTGAAGATTGGGGGGCGCCACACCTCTATCGTATATGGCGCGTTCGGGTCATAGGGATAATGTAAGGCCTGGTCTTCAACCCTATAGTAGAAGTAGTCATCCGATATATCGGATCTCACGAAGGAAGTGTCGTTTTCATCTCTCGCCCCCACGAACTCCCGTGGGACCTCAAGCCTAACCGCCACTCCCGGCT
>CAYFVN010000057.1:0-6137 GCA_964346575.1 uncultured Candidatus Bathyarchaeia archaeon | reverse complement strand
GTCTGCGAGAGGAGGTTCGTGGCCTGGAGGAAGTTCTCCACCTGTATCACCGCCTTAGACGGGTCGAAGACCCGATAGTACACCGCCGCGTCCACGTCGACGCTGACGTTATCCCTGGTTATGACCCTCTGCTTCGGGATGTCGAAGGCCAGGATCCTCAGGTCGATCTTGACGAAATTATCTGCGACAGGAACTATCAGGAAGATTCCCGGGCCCTTGACGCCTATGAACCTTCCCAATCTGAATATTACGCCCCTCTCATACTCCCGAACTACCTTGATGGCTGCGGACAGTATCCAGAGGAGTACGATGGCCAGGAAGAAGTATCCAATCACGTCGATTAGGGTCATTTCTAGTTCATTTAATTATCCAACCTCGACATTTAAGTTTATTGTACTTTCTCGAAGCGCGCTCTTTATCCATCGTCGGTCATTTCAAATTGCTCCGGGCAATCGAGAGCGCGCCATAATGTCAAATAAAAGGTAGTTTTTCAATTGGACTCACGAATGAGTTGTAAGATTACTAGACTGATGAAAACGAATCCGATTGCGAAGGTGAAGATTTGAATAACGCCGAAACTTTCGGCGATATACCCGCCTACAATTGCGGCCAGGGCTCCAAATAAGTAAATCGGCAGGAAGTAAAGGGCGTAGGCAATTCCACGCGTATCGTAACGTGTTAAGTCTGCCACCAAAGATGAGTGGGTCGCGCTGATGCTCGTACGGAAGTATCCGAATAATAGGAGAAAGGTGACTAAGCCGAACATTGGGTGAATGAAGACGAGGCCGAGTAGGGACATCAACACGCCCATGAAAGAGACTGAAAGCCACCTTTTTCCTCCGAACCTGTCGGCGAAGAATCCGCCGCTCGGCGCCCCGAAGATCCCGGCCATAGCGATCAGACCTACTAGGATACTGGCGTTGGAAACAGAAATCCGTCTTGATAAGACTAGGTATGGAGACATGAAGGTGGAGACAACTCGTACTCCCAGTGTGTCGAGGCTGACCACAATCAGCAGTATTAAAAAGCTTATCGATAAAGAAGATCTGATACTCTGTGTCACCTCTCGAATCGACGTTCCACCTCTCTCTTTATGCCTCTTCTTACTTCCATGTTTAATTCTGAGTTTAAGAATTGGATGAATACAGAGTAGTGGAGGTATCACCCACAACAGGTATACGATACGCCAATCGACGATCCTTAGAAGGAGACCGGCGGATATCGGGCCAAACGCGAACCCAGATGATCCGCCAACCATGTGCAATCCCAAGGATGTGCCTCTCCTACTTGATGATATTTGACTTACAGCGCTGAAAGAGGAAGGATGATACAACATGCGCGCAATCTCGAATAATGATAGAGCTAGCACTAGGAAGAAGACGTTCGGCGAGGTGGCTGCGAGGATACTCGCTACGGACACGGTGGTCAGGCTGACGATGATCTGCCTGAAGTATCCGATCCTATCCGCGAGCATCCCGCTGGGAATCGTTATAAAGACCGCGCAAAGACGCGGGACCATGACAACCAGTCCAACCTCGAATAGACTCAGATCGAAACTGACCATGAATAACGGGATGAAAGCGACATGTACATTCTCGAGCGAGTCGATGAAGAAATGAGCGGAAATAAGCGTAAAGAGATCGGTCTTGAGTGCGCTTCCAAATGCCACGTCGCTCACCATCCATGCTCGATTCGAAGCGATATTATAAGAGATAGGTTGATAAAAACACTATTCACGTCCACACATAATTGATATAGGTTAAACAGTATATGAATCGAAAGGGGAGAGATGGCCTATAGATCACCTTATAGTCTACATGGAATTTTTGTGCGGGGTGGACGTTTGGGGTTACCATCATTGAGTAAACTCTCCTCGATTTTTAACAACTCCAGTCTTAGTTTCATGGTCCTCATTATACTGGTACTAACCTCGATTTTAATATCATCGCCTAAGGTTGGATCAGCCTCATCCTCTGACCTGCTGAGGGTTCCGTATTTCGAGCAGGAGAATGACTATTATTGTGGACCCGCCTCGGTTCAGATGGCTATTGCGTACTTGTCCGGATCGGCCCCAGCTCAAGATCAGATAGCCGGTGAATTACAGACGAACCATGAGCAGGGGATAACCGAGAGGAAACATTTGAAGACTCCGTTCAATCTAAGGAACTACAATGACATCTACGTGGTGGAACCGATGTCCGTGAACGAGCTGAAACGGCAGAATGCGGAGGGAAACTTGGCGATAATTTTGATCTGGTTTGAGATTCCCCATACTGATTACAAGCATTATGTGGTGACCGTAGGACATAACGAGACTGGAGTCTTCATTCACGACCCCTGGCCTCGTTCGTGGCCGCAACCCGGAAGAGATACCGGTCCAAACGTTTATCTGAGCGACTCAGAGTTGGAGTATCTCTGGGATTGCGAGCCATACCATTGGGCGCAGATAATTCCAAAAGAACCAGCCGCCACTCTCAGTCTAATTGATTACTCCATGCTTCTCTTCACGCGTCAGGTAATTCCGTTCATCGTTTTGATTGGAACCGCCACGCTGGTCACAATCGTCGTAGTGAGAAATCGCAGGTAAATCCAAGACCTTTTCTATTAACTCCGATGAATCTTTGTTGAACCTACCTTTTTATTGAGGAGGGAACTGTGAGAGGTAAGGAAGCGTAGAAGCATGAGCAGGGAAATCATCCCACCGTTACCTCTTAAGACTCCTACCTTCGGAACTTTCAGCATGGTGGCTAGGGATTCTAAGTCCGGTTTGTTTGGGGTTGCCGTTGCGTCGGGCTCCACGTCGGTCGGGGGTAGAGTGCCTTACGCAAAACCGGGTGTCGGCGTCGTAGCGACCCAGGGATATACGAACACGGTGTATGGAACCAGGGGATTGGAGTTCATGGAGAAGGGGATGATTCCTAGAGAGGCGTTGAACAGGGTGTTGAGGGAGGACCCCGGAAGGGAGTTCAGACAGGTTGCGATAATGGATGCGGAGGGAGATAAGGCTGTATTCACCGGCAGAAGTGTTCCTGGGTGGCGTGGAGAATCGATTGGCAAGTACAGCGTTGCAATCGGGAATTTACTCGCTGGAAGCGGTGTAATCCGAAGGATGTCCGAGGAGTTTGAGAGGTCGAGTGGAGGCTTAGCATGGAGGATGATAAGGGGACTCGAGGCGGCGAGCGAGAGCGGGGGCGATCGGCGAGGTGAATTTTCCGCGGCCATAATATTGGTGGGTAAGAGGGGTGTGGAGGTGGAGATGAGGGTTGACGAGCACACGGCTCCCATCAAGGAGTTGGGTAGAAAGCTAGGGATTTATTTTCGGCAATCCAATCTCTCGTACAACTCTGGTAGCCATTTCCAATCCCAAAAAACGGGCTGAGGATTGATCTGTAGTAACTCATTAACCCGTTAGAGCGCGCAAGTCCTTTAGAGAGAGAAGTATAGGGTGTTCATTCTGCAGGTTTGATAGGGCTACTACCAATAACGACAATCTAACTTTGAAAAAAAATACTTGTGATCAGTGCTAGAACCCCATGATCTTTGATGGATTCGATCTTATCATGACATCCAATTCTTTCCTGGATACGCCGCACCAGAGAAGGAATCGCAGGAATATTTTGAAACCCTCGGCTGGATCGACGTTGAAATACTGGCCGTAATCTGAGGCGAGTATAATGTGATCGGCGCCCACTCTCTCTATGATTCGCATGGTCTCAAAGGGGTCGCAGATGGGAATATAGACATTTGGCACGCATGAGAGAGCATACAGTCCAATGTACGCGCCCATGTCGGTCAGGTTTTTCATCTCATCGATTGAAAGCCTCGTCAGCTCTTGTGTAGCATGATCGATTACAAGACTAACCTTGGAAGCTCTACACTCCTCACAAAGCTTCGTTATCTCGAAGGGATATAGGTGGCCTGAACTAATGAACATCTTGTTCTTCGCTTTTGATACCGTCCTAACGATTTCGACCAACTCCGATCGCAGAACTCCATCCTTAGTGGTTGCGGTTATCCCCGAAGATTTATCGCCGCCCGCCTGTTCCACGTGGTGGGCCGAGTGTAAGGTTGGCATCCAAATCGCCTTCATCCTCGGAAAGCTCACCATCGCATTGACGAATTCCGTGTTGAGGCCTCCGACGCTTCGATTAAGGACCGCGCTTCCAAACACCTGGACGGGGGTCAGAGCCTCACTCGACGCCCACGCATCGAGGAGTTTCTGGGTCGCAGACGCCATATTGGCCGTCTCCACAAGCATGTTCTTGAAGATTAAGGCCTTCATTCCCAAGCGACTTGCCGACTTGCATATCTCGAACACGTCGTACCCTTTCGCGAGTATCGGAGGTCCCGGTGAGTGATCGTGGACGTGGATGTCGATCGCACCTTTAATAAGCTCGACTTCGTTTTCCTCGCCGGGCGTTCGGAGGACCTTCTTCATCTCATACGGCCAGTTAGACGAGATCAAATGCCTTGCGCGTTCGACCGTTAGATGTTTACCTATCTTATCCATACTTCACACCGACTTCGAGGCTTTAATCACCCATTTAACAGTTTCACAGAAGTGCGCGCTTTCAATATGTCTGTATGAGATAATTATTTCTATCTATATTCCTTTGTTCTGATCTCCTTGGCCTTGATCAGATCGGCCAAGAGAGTATTGGTGGGCGAATCCACGCCGTAACTTTCTCCGTATCGCGAGATTGCACCCGATAGCGCCTCAATCTCGGTCGGTTTACCCATCCTCATGTCCTGAAGCATGGAGGCGTGGTGTTCAGCCGTCAAAGGGATAAGCCTGGAGTAAAAATGTTCCCTGTACTCGTCCGCAGTCTCATGTTCAAATTTCACGCCCATCGTTCCGCCTACTTCATAGATCTCGTCGATGACCCTATCCATAATGGATTTTGTATGGGCGTTTTCGGCGAGGAAACCGTAGGGCACCTCCAGGATCGTTGCGAGGGGATTCAGGGAGCAACTGTAGAGGACTTTAGACCAGATATGTTTCACAATGTCATCGGTTGTTCTAGTCGGAATTCCAGCCTTGGAGAAGACCTCCGCCACCCTCTCGATCTCAGGGGAAGGGACGTCGCCTATGGTTCCAAGTACCGTTTCATCCGCGCTCACGGTAACCTTGACTTCTCCGGGTTCTATCTCAACCCCGAAAATTACTCTCCCAGTTATCAATCTGTCTTTAGGGATGTACTTCAATAATGTTTCAGCGTTTCCAAGGCCATTCTGAAGATGGATTACCAGAGTATTCCAATTCAACAGTTTTTTCACGGTTCTCCCAGCCTCATCGTTGTCGTAAGATTTCACCGTTATCAGTACAATGTCAAAATTAGCCTCAAGCCGTGAAGCATCAGTTAAGACGTTCAAATCGTCTATGAGATGTTCACCCCAAATTCCCTTGATGAGTAGCCCGTTCTCCCTTATCCTCTCCATGTGCCGTGTTCTTCCAAGAAACGTTACATTATGCCTGGCATTTGATAGAAAACCGCCTATAACCGAACCGATCGCCCCAGCACCGAACACAAGCACATTCATCTTATCTCATGTGGTTGTAACCAGGCCAATGTGTTTATAATGTTTTCAGTATATTTACTCAATTCAATGATATAATTGCTGTTATCTTAATAAGTTCTAGGGCTTCTGAAATTGGGGTCCGAGGAATACAGATAACCATTTTTATCATTTGTATCTAACGCGTTAAAACGTTAGCGCACGCTGGTTCCATTGTGATCTACCGAATATCCATCGGACACTCATATATTAGACCGCTCTTACACATGGAATCTATTGAATGTAAAGAGTTAGGATCTGTAACGTATTATTATATGTAATATTGAATTTTATATCATCTCAAAACAAGTAATACTACACACTTTACTATACAGAGATTCTCTCAACCTCATTATATTAATATTAAATCAATTATTTGATCTATTTAATATTCGATAGACACGATAGTTTTTTGTAATATAAGATAGATTTAAATCGTTAATTCGATACATTCGATAAATAGATATGCCTGTAAAAATAAGCCCTGAAAAAGAGTCTAAAATCTTAAAACTGTACTTGCAAGGTATAAGCCAGATAAAGGTAGCTAGAGAGGTAGATGTAAGTCAAAGTACCGTTTCGGA
>CAYFVN010000056.1:0-2248 GCA_964346575.1 uncultured Candidatus Bathyarchaeia archaeon | reverse complement strand
ATATTGGAACACCTTTGGCTTCCGCGATCCTGATATTCTCAAGAATAGCTTCTAACTGCGCTTTAGCGAAAGGAGCCTCTTCTTTCTCATAGGCAGATTTAAGAGCTCGAACAACATCCCTCGGCAGGTATATGACTGCTCTTCTCATAAGCTCAAACGTAACCTCGCTGATCAATCTCTCCGACACAGCCATATGTGAAACACCTCAACCATACAGGGTGAATACACAACCTCCATAATAAGTTGCAGATACCCATAAAAAACTCTCTAAGAGGCGATTCGAGAGTTAATACTGAGAAGCGGCGAACTCTATCGAAGTTAATCATATTGAAAAGTTAAGAAAAAAATTAGACTTTATAGTATTTATTCTATTAACTTGTATCTTTTGAGGAGTTCTCCAATTTTATAGCAGTTAACTGCTAAATGAATTTACATAAATTTGCATGCAAAAGATTACTTATCCTTCTATGGTGAAATTTATACTGCGTAGGATTGAGATGCACTCTACTGATCGAGTTGGAGGAGAGTTTATTTGTCCTGCCTAGGATTAGATGTTGGAACCGGTTACTGTAAAGCTTATACGGCTACGGGTAGAGTAATATTCCCCAGTCTCGTTCTGATGCGTGAAAAGAAGCTAGGTAACGTGTGGAGCCGTATCAAGCGTAGACCTATGGTCCTTATTGGCGAAGGAGCTGAGGAGGCTATAAATGAGGGAGGACGTATAATACGTCCACTCTTGGAGGGTCGGATATTCCACGATGAGGCTTACACCTTAATTGTGAAAGAGGCTTTGGAGAAGCTTAGATTGAAACCCGAAGAGACTAAGGCTGTAACGGGAACATTATCCCGCGTATCGGAGGCGGATCTGGAGAAGCTTGAGAACCTACTGAAGAGCTCTGCTAGTTTAGCTGAGGTTCAGATATATCCGGCATCTCTAGGTACGTTAATCTCTATGGGATTGGAATCTGGTGTGATACTGGACATAGGAGAGGGAGCCACAAATCTCCTAGCTGTAGAGGACCGAGAGGTCATCGACTTCACAACAACAATAGTAGCCGTGGATGCCGTGCTAAACGCCATTAAAACACGTCTATCCACCGACTCCGATGTAGAACTTAGAGAGGAGGAAGTTAGGCTTCTCGTAACATCACTCAGAGAAAAACTAATAAAATACACGCCTGGTGGGGTAAAGGAATTAACCGCCGTCAAGGTCGAGGACATGGTTAAGCTTGAGTCACTTTACTTTGCAGAGGAGATAGCCGACATCTTAAGAGGTTTCTTGAGGACCGCTAGTACGAGTATGCTTGAAAATGTAATTTTGACGGGCGGTGGAACGTATCTCTTCGAAGAACCCTTAAAAACATTATCGCCTGAAATAACCTTTAAAAAACCAATAAATCCTTCATTCGCTAACGCCGAAGGTCTCTATAAAGTAGCCGAAGCGGTGTTCCAAGAAGCACCCTCTCCTGAAATCAGCGCGCGCGATTCTACTGAAGATCGATCTGAACCTGAAACCTCAGTTACCACCGCTAGTGTCCCGGAGAAAGTCACCATTACACCGTCAGATTAATTTCTAAAATCAATATAAGAAAAGCCAGTGTAAATTCTAGATATACACTATTCGACAAGTAATGGGGACGGTTAGTTTTTATCGACTCTAAGATCCAAAGCTACCTGATATCTGAAGGGTCCTACCTCCCTTATTATGCGGCTATCCTCGATTTTTAATCTATTTTTTTTACACTTTAAAAGCTCAAGTTTCTTTGAAGCGACGTCGACCAGGTCAACTCCTTTATCTACATGGAGAAAGTCCTGATAATGTATGGAGCCTCCTTCATGCTTCAAAGCCTCCGATGCCACGTCAAGGAACTCAAAAGCCTTTTCTGGAAGAGGCATTAATATACGATCCATACAACCTCTGAAAATACGACATGTAATCTCCCTTGCACCACCTAATATTGTGACAACCCTCTCCGAAACCTTGTTTAGGAAAGAATTTATCAACATTAATCTAACAGCGTCAGGATTCAAATCTATAGAGTAGACCTTCACATCCTTCCACCTTTTAGCAATTAAGATTGAGAAGCATCCGACGCCGGCAAACATATTCAATATATTCTCGCCCTCCGTTGCTATTTCGGCGATCCTACCCCTCTCATTGCCAAGCCTAGGGGAAAAATATGTCTTAGCCAAGTCAACCTTGAAGATGCATCCGTGCTCTCTATGAAAAGTAACGGTCCTCCTCTCT
>CAYFVN010000055.1:0-1964 GCA_964346575.1 uncultured Candidatus Bathyarchaeia archaeon | reverse complement strand
GGAATTTTTAAGACAAGAATAAATATATATTAGGAATATTACTGTCTTAGCTTAACAATGTTATACGTGGAGGTGAACACAACTCAACCAAAAGGTTAAAGCCCTTAAATGCCGCGAATGCGGCCAATCATACCCACCCACAAGGCGGGCGATCTGTGAAGAATGCTTCGGCCCCCTAGACGTAGTATACAACTACGATTCCTTAAACTTGGATCGTGGATCATTCCACGGAAAAGGTCGAACTCTATGGAGGTATTCAGACCTACTCCCAATAGAGGATCCAGCTAACATCGTAGACTTAAACGCTGGTTGCACACCACTACACAAGGCAGATAGACTGGCAAAACATCTAGGCTTGAATAAAATATACGTAAAAGACGACTCAGTCAACCCCACGTATTCCTTCAAAGATAGACCTGCCACGGTCGCCGTGTCCAAAGCTTTAGAGTTCAATATCAAAGTAGTGGGCTGTCCATCTACAGGAAACCTGTCTGCAGCAACGGCCGCACACGCAGCCAAAGCCGGTCTACCATGTTACGTCCTGATACCTTACGACATTGAACTGCATAAGGTGGCTCAGGCCACAATCTACGGCGCCAGGATCATAAGCGTAAAAGGAACCTACGACGACGCCAATAGGCTGGCGGCTCAAGCTTCCGAAGAGTATGGATGGGCTTTCGTCAACATAGATCTAAGATCATACTATGTAGAAGGATCCAAGACGCTGGCATTTGAGGTATGTGAACAATTAGACTGGGAACCCCCTGATCACGTGATCGTCCCCATGGCAAGTGGAGCACTGACATGCGCTGTACACCGAGGATTCAAAGAGTTTTCTAGAGTAGGGTTGACTCAAAAGCAAAGGGTAAAGGTGACCGGCGTCCAACCCGAAGGGTGCGCTCCAATAGTCAGAGCTCATAATTCCGATGACGAGTACGTTACGCCTCTTGAAGAGCTTGATACAATCGCTAAGAGCCTCGCCATAGGAGATCCAGGCGATGGAATCTATGCGGTTAGAAGTATAAGGGAGTCAGGTGGAGTCGCCGTCTCGGTCGGCGACGATGAGACACTCGATGGAATAAGACTCCTCGCCAGCAAGGAGGGAATCTTCACAGAACCGGCTGGGGGAGTAACGATAGCAGCCTTAAGGAAACTCGCTGAATCCGGTGTATTGTCGAGAGATGAAAGTATTGTGTGCTATGTTACAGGAAATGGTTTGAAGACGGTGGAATCGTTGCAAAGCACTATGACTCAACCACCACTTATCGATCCTAAACTCGACGCATTAAAGGACTTGTTGGAGGTGACGGCTTGACATGTCAACGATCACCATAGTTCTTCCAGAAATCATATCGAAGACCATTGGAGGACGAAAGCGCATACAAGTTTCAGCTTCCACACTGGGTGAGACCCTAGAGCAGGTAAAAAGCCTTTATGGAGAAGCGTTGGAGAAAAGGCTCTTCGAGCCGACAGGAGAACCGAAGCGTCTTCTTAATTTCTACATAAATGGGAAGAACGCGCGTCTTTTAGGCTTCTTGAAGGCCGAGTTGCATGACGGTGACGAGGTTGTGGTCATACCTGGCGTGAGCGGAGGTTGAAGCTTGAAGTTTCGATTGATACTACTCGGGTTCGGTGTCGTAGGAAGAAGCCTTGTCAGACTCCTCTCAGATCGATCGGAAAAACTGCGTAGAAAAACGGGGATCTCGTTTAACCTCGTCGCGGTAGCGGATAGGGGAGGAGCAGCCGTCTCAAACGACGGTTTGGATCCGCTTAAGTTGCTCTCGGCAAAGGAGTTTGGAAACTCAGTATCAACGGCAACTGATGTTGGGAGGCCAGGCATCTCCTTGTTAGATTTGTTGAGCATCGTTGAAGGAGATGTACTCATAGATGTGACTACGAGTAACTTAGCGAATGGAGAACCCTGTATTTCTAATATTCAGGAGGCTTTGAGTCGAGGGATGGAC
>CAYFVN010000054.1:0-3209 GCA_964346575.1 uncultured Candidatus Bathyarchaeia archaeon | reverse complement strand
TTAGGTTGCTAGCGTGCTTCATAACTGTCCTAGAGGCCGCGGTAAACAAAATGGTGTCTTCATCTTTGATCAGGTCCATGGATCGAAGTTTTTTTGCGACAGCTAGTATTCGATCTTCTCCTTTACGATAATCCACGTGTATGGGATATACGCCGAAAACTAACTCAAGTTGTTTCGTAACTCTTCTTTCTGGTGTAACGGCAATTATTGGTTGTATGATCTTGAATCTAGCTATCATCTTTGCTGTGTAGCCCGACCTAGTCAAGGTGACGATTTTGTCAACAGGCATGTTTCGGCATATCCTCCGGACGGCTTTGCTTACGGTATCTGAAATATTGATGAACCCTCCATCTTCAACATGACTTCTTGTCATCGTTTCAGTCTCTTCTGCTATTCGAGACATCATCGAAACAGATTCTACTGGGTACTTGCCTATCGATGTTTCACCTGAAAGCATCATTGCGTCTGTTCCATCTAAAATTGCGTTGGCTACGTCACTAACCTCGGCTCTAGTTGGAGTTGACTGGTACATCATAGACTCGAGCATCTCTGTAGCCGTAACAACAGTTTTACCTCTTTGATTACATAATCTGATGATTGATTTCTGAACCGAAGGAACTCTTTCAGGTTCTATTTCAACGCCTAGGTCACCCCTAGCTACCATAATGCATTCCACGGCATCTAGAATTTCCTCGATATTTTTAACACCTTCAAAATTTTCAATCTTGGCAATGATCCACCCTTTAAAACTGTTAGCCTTTAAATTATTTACATCTTGAACACTTCTTGTAAAGGAAAGCGCTATATACTCGACATCATATTCCTTGGCAAACTCTATGATTTCCAGATCCCTCTTTGAGAGGGATGGAACTGAAAGTTGTTTGTTAGGAATATTGACTCCCTTACCGTCATATATTTCACCATCATTCATTACCAACAAACGCACTATCCCATTGTTCTTTTCAACAACTCGCGTCCTAATCTTGCCATTGTCGATATAAACTTCGTCACCGATACTCATCTTATCGTAGAAGTTGTGGTTGAACCTGATTTCCCCGCGATTGAAGCCAACATCTAAAACGTTTCCTTTCTTAATAGTCCTCTTTCGCCTAACTCGAAGTCTGATTTCAGGTCCCTTGATGTCAACTATTATTGGGATGTCAGCTATCTCTCTAATATTATCTATAATCAGTTTGTATTGATTAATAATTCCATAAGCAGTGTTTATTCTGGCGCCATTCATCCCATTGTGATACATTCTTTCCATCATTTTCCTTGGAAGGCTGGCTGGACCAATTGTGCAGATAATTTTAGTCTTCTTCAATGATTCATTCTCCAGCAACTGTTTTCATGAATAAATATAATACGCACTGTTTTAATCTAACGATACACTATATAGGAGACATCATCCATAATGGATTAGTAGTATAAGATATGAAGATGTGTGTGGAATACTATGACTAGCCTCCTCAGATTCCACCTCTCGGGCGGTAGATCAACTCAACAATAACAGGAATCTTCACTCTATTTAGTTAAAAAGCATTTGGAATGTAATAGTGATGTGAGTACAACCATGAAGATCGGTATGATGGCTGCTTGGAATCAGACCTCCGGGGTTTCAATTCACGCTGAGCTTGTAGGGAGAAAATGGATGGAGCAGGGTCATGACCTGAGGGTACTCTCCTTTATAGAGAGTGATTATCATGGTCGTTCTCTTATAGGACAGGATGAGAGTTATGTAACGCGTTGTTTTGGAACCCGCCAGCTCACCAACCTTCTAGACCCGACCCCATTCTTAGATGGTGACTATGAAATATTCGTCGCCCAGGACATAAATATGGTTCCAATGGATAAACTGCAGAAGATATTCCATCTTATCCGACGGAAATGTAGGGTTGTCCACGTGGTCCATGAGAATAGGCTGTCGAAAGACCCCTCATTCTACCAGCACGACTGGGACGCCCTGGTCTGCTTCGACGACCGGTTCAAAAGCTTTCTCACCCGAGTCTATCCCCGGGAGAAGATACATATCATACCATTTCCCTGCACCAGATGGGATCCTAGAGATAAGGAGGAAGCTAGAAAACAGCTGGGGCTTCCCTTAGAGGCCAAGATAGTCTTCATTTTCGGTCAGAAGTGGAGGCACCTCAGCGAGGAGGAGATGCAGGTTTTAAGGGAGCTCGATAAGGAGTATGACCTGCTCGTACTCATTATAAGTGAGACCCAGAGGGTTGTGGGAATCGACCTTGCGGCCTGCAACTACAGTTTTAAAAAGGAGGTGTTAGAGAGGGATAAGCTCCACCAATATTTACATGCAAGCGACACATGGCTTTTCCCCAAGAGGTCTATGGATAACTACGCCGTCCTCTCCAGTACCATCCACTTCGCCATGGGGTCGGGATGCGTAGCCACTGCAAGAGACTCGAACTTTTTATATGGAATGAGGGACGCAGTTCTCCATTATACTAATCAAGAAGAATTTAAGAAATGCTTGATAGAAGCTTTTGAACAAGGGGATGAGTGGAAGAATGCTAGGGAGGCCGCTAAGAGGTGTACTGGAGAGCATGACAGCGGGAAAATTGCAGGAATGTTTAAAACCCTTTTCGAGACTCTTGTATAGCCGTCACCTCTTATATGTGATGATAATAGAGGAAGAACAATCGAATTGGACCGTTCTTTAAGCCTTGAAACATAGATACATAAGAGGAGCAGATCCCTTTACTGTTTCATTTAATTAATGATGTGATTTACAACGCGAATAGTATTATAGAATTGTGATCAAATCGATTACACTTTATTTAATAAAGCGCGCGCGCTATCATTTATAACTATTTAGGGATGAAAGGTGGGCTTGAGTTGAAAAGTAGGTCCTACCTGATAGGAAGCATACTTGTAATTCTAGGCGTTCTAGTAGGAGTTGGTGTAACCCAATATCTGAATCTAAATGTTGGTCAGAATGAGGAGCGAACGCAAAGCAGTAGCTATGAGGTCTTCTATCTCTCAGTGGGACTCTACCAGAACAAGACTCACTCTTGTTCCAACCATGACGTTTTTGGCTGCGAAGCCGAGTTCAAAGGTGAGAAGGTTACGTTTCATATGTATTCTCAAAATTCATCCTATGAGGTCTATGGCTCAGGTTTCACCTCAGCTAATGGATTTCTTGACCTCTATCTACCTAAAAACCAGACATACTTTGCAGAGTTTGAAGT
>CAYFVN010000053.1:0-3000 GCA_964346575.1 uncultured Candidatus Bathyarchaeia archaeon | reverse complement strand
ATTCTTCTAGTTTGCTTATCGCCCTCTCATCTCTCATTTTCCATAAACTAGATCGCGCGCGCGTTAAAACACAACAGAGTGAGCCATAAGTTAATAGTTTTCCGGCGTGAGGACCATCAAACAGAAGGTAGATTCTTTCTTCTACAATTTGGTTTTCATAAAAATATCCGGAGTTAACAAGAACATATTTCGTAGCATACGGGTCTACATCATATTTCTCGACGATATCCATACTGGAGAAGATATCCTTGGTTATTATATCCATTATTTCTGAGAAATGGGGACTATCAGGCCGTATCTCCATTTTTGTCCCGTCTTCATAGGAGATTATTATGTTGCTTACTCTATCGATATCTTTGAGCACAAAAAGAGCCGTAGCTTTAGCTGATGCTACCATGCCACTCAATGTGATAACTTTGAATTCGTGGGTAGTGCCTTGAATAAAAGGCGTGAGACTTCGAACAGTTATGTTTACAACCTCTCCCTGTGATATGGAATTCTCCTCTAAGAAAGCTTCTCCAGGATTGATATATCTCCACCCGGGGCTTTCTCCGGGAGGAATATACCATCTATTATCTTCTTTCATAATCTCAAGAGTTACTAGCTGATAACTCCATCCATCTACATATACTGACTTGATATTAATAGACTCGTTTTCTACGACATTTTTTAGGAAGATCCCCGCAAAATCGCTAGCCAAATAAGTGATTTCTTCGATAACTATACTTTCTTGTGCATCAATTGAGAACGTCCCTCTTGGTATCCCAGCCCCCGTTACAAGTTGAGGAAAAGCAACAAACATAATAATCACAAGTAGCGGGGGAATTTCTCGATTTTCCATCATCTCCTTGAGCCTTATGAAATCTCGTCGGATTTTAACCCCAGCGTAGTGCACATGCACGCGCTTATAAACTATCTGTTGCCACTTTGGTTTTATAAACCCATCTACTATGCTATTAGGGTCGCTTCCTCCAATGTTATGGTCTTGAGCGTCGGCTCCCCCTCCCTCCTCAATGGGAAAACCTTATATGCGGATGAGCGTAGATATGTTTTTCCAAGGGAGGGTTAGATTATGTCAGGAGGGTTAGATTATGTCAGCTCAAGGAAGTAGGGGATTTTACATAGCGGTTATGGCTCTTATTATCTCCATATTAGCGTTGAGCGTTGGCGGAGTTGCCTATAATATAGCGAGTGCGCCTACTCCAACAGCTCCCCCGGTAACTCCACCGGTTTCCAGTTTCGATATTTTCATACACCCTGGCTGGGCAAAATTAAACATTTCAGACAACGACTATCCAACGACCTTCACTTCAGGTCAATGGCTCACAGTAAAATCTTTAGGGAATTTTACTGGAGAAGTTGTTCTATTCTTTGTGGAAACGCCTGATAATTTTAAAGTGATGTTTACAGGGCCCTCAAGTCTTACATTTGAAGAACCTGGAGCAGTAGAAAATACAACTTTTAGCTTAGTAGTAACAGGTTCTTTGACCGAGGAATGGCTACCGAGCAGTTTCCCCGGATGGACGAGAATTTCCTTAATCGCTGTATCTGCAATAGTAGTCAATGTAAAGTCTTTTCCAATATTGGTGGTATCTTAGCGCCACGAAATGAGAAATACGACTTGTAATAACAGGGAGCAATACAAACTAACTATAACTCACAAAAAGACTATAGCCAGAAGTCTCTAATGACTTCAAATTTAACAGTGCCGATCGATGTGACATCTCACATATTTGTTAATTTTCCATCCCTGAGCTTGTATCTGATTTTTGCGATACTGCCGACTTCCGGATCGTGGGTCACCATGACAACAGTTCTACCCTCCTCATTCAGTCGCTTAAGAAGGTCTGTTACTTCTTTGGCCGCGAAACTATCCAGTGTACCTGTGGGCTCATCCGCTATTATGAGTTCTGGGTCGTTTATCAATGCTCTGGCAATCGCGACTCTTTGTTGTTCCCCTAAACTGAGAATCTTGGGATAGTGCGACATTCTATCCTTAAGGCCAAATTTGGTCAGTAGATCTTTCGCTTTTCTAATACGTCTTTCAGGATCTCCGGCTCTCTTTCCATCTCTATGCTTACTGAATAGTACAGGCAACATTACATTCTCCAGCGCGGTGAGTGTTGGAAATAGGTTATAAGCCTGAAAGATAAACCCAATAGTTCTATTTCTCAAGCGTGACATCTCTGAGTCATTTAACTTCTTCACGTTAATACCTTTGATTAAAACCTCTCCATACGTTGGAATAGTCAAGCAACCGATGAGGTTAAGAAGCGTTGTTTTACCCGAACCTGAGGGCCCCATTATCGAAATAAAATTTCCCTCGATTATATCCAAGTTTACTCGATCAACAGCTTTAATTACGTATGGCCCCCACTTGAAGATCTTACTGGCGTTTCTTAGACGCACAAGCCTCTATTTAGATTCTAAGTGAATCAGCCAAACCCATCTTCAAGAGCCTATGCAAAGGGTAAAGAGATGAAAGAACTCCGATCAATAAAGAGGAAGACAAACACTCAACTATCAACATCAATACTCCGATGAGGGGAAGGCGTAGTAACGGGAGAGTAGCATAGAGCCTAATCGAAGTAAGATCTATGAGCCAACTAATCCATGCTCCCAAGCTTACTCCAATTGACCCCCCGACAAGGGCAAGAAATGTAGACTCAAGGATTATCATCTTGAAAATTTCTAGCTTCGAGGCCCCTATTGCCCTCAATATTCCTATTTCCCTTCTTCTCACATAGGCTGAAAGCAGAAAAACAACCGTAATTCCTACTGCGCTCATGACTAGAACAAGTATTACAAAGGGCCATACGCTCGTTTCTATTGACCTTAGTATACCAGCGACGGAGGTAGTTAACGTGGGCATAGCGACAGCTTTTACCCCAGCTATTTTATCGACTTCTATCATTACTCTGTTCATATTTTCACTTTTATCTACTTTTATTAAAATAGCCGAAATCTCTTCTCCGGTGAAAGTTCGTCCAGCAAGCTCTT
>CAYFVN010000052.1:0-1898 GCA_964346575.1 uncultured Candidatus Bathyarchaeia archaeon | reverse complement strand
AAATTCTTTTAATTAAATTCACGGAGCGTATTGATTGGCGAACTCTATATGAAGATAGGGAAGCTGAAGGTTGGGAGGAAAGCTGTCAACCCGGTGATAGCGACGCTACTCATGATCGCCATTGCGGTCGCGGCTGGTATACTGGTGTACGTGTGGAGCATGGGCCTCGTGGGAACCTTGCAGGCGGGCGGAGGAGAGCAGACGAAAGAGCAGGTTATGATGGAAGCATACGACTGGACAACTACGTCAACCCTTATTCTACATATGAGAAACGTCGGTACTACGCAGATTGACATAGCGGAGATCTACGTCGAAGGAAATGCTCAAGGACAAACGGCGACCATCGCCATAGATGGCACGGCAGATTTAACTTGTGGTGCCCTAGGCTTTACTCCAGTATCCGGTAGAAGCTACTCGATAAAGGTCGTTACCTCAACAGGAGCGGTTTTCTCGTTCTCCGCGATATGCGGCCGGGCAGCTTAAACCTATATACAAGACGAATCTTATTCCAACCCCCAACTTTTTTTTATAAAGGCATCCTATCAGACGATAGACTACATATGAGTCTTAACAAGCCGCGAATGATAAATTAATAAAATCGAAATGGAACCAATAATAAGTTGGAAAGATCATAATTAATTGTTGGTGAAAGAGCTTGAATAGAGAGATAGACAAGGAGAGGGCCGGGATTCTGGAGATTATAGATGACCTCATTTTCCACGTCAACGCACGGAAGTCGTGGTTCAAATTCTTGCTGATAGCTAATCTAATCCCTGCGCCCATTATAATGTTTGTAACTTTGTCCATCGCATTGTATCCAGATATTTTCGGGCATATTTCTAGGATCGCCCCTGTTATAGGTTTACTATTCACACTCCTTCTCGTTCTTACATTCGAATTTTCAATTTTTTGGGTCATATTTGGGTTGAGAGAGTATAGTTTCTTAAGTAAATGGGATAAACGATTCCGAGAATACCTCTCTTTAAAGGAGAAGGTAGACGAAGAGCTTAGAGAATGACGCATTCTTTAGAAAATGGGTCTGTTATCGACATGTTTAGTGAAGTAAGGCACAGGGATGGTGTATACATCAGAAAGGATCTGATATTGAAGTTGATCGAATATAATAGGCTGAGTCTAACATCGCTTCTATCATACTGCGGTTTAAACTATAAAAAGCATTTGAGGTTCATAAATGAACTTGAGGATAAAGAGTTGATACGGAAGGAAGTATCCTACAAGGGAAAGAAGAAGATCACCTACTATATGGCAACCAAGAAGGGATACGATTTCTGCAGAAAGATCTTAGAACCCTACGAAGTAATCTTTCCCCGTAAGACCGTACAGAAACGCAGTTTACTACGCTAGTCAACAAGATAGGTAAAGAAGAGAAGCCAATCTTCGCATGGGAATCCTTCATAGCAACCCTACGACAACAAATAAACACCTTTAAAAACACGAAAGCCGGTTGTTTAGGCTGGAATTATGACCCACTCAAACAATAAACCACTTCTTATAGAGCACGCTCTCACTCTTGACGCCCAAATGTAACAAAGAAAGGAATGTATGCCACGTCTACCGTCACTATCTTAACCAGATAACCACCTCCGTTTTCGAGGGTAAGACCACCCACACATAGCGCGCACAGTTACTGTACCATCTTGGTTTTCAGAACGATAAGCCTCCATAATACGCCGTTGTCTCGTTTGTTTGCCTCTTGAGCCTAGCAACGCACCGACAAGTCCCATACTATATAAGTAGACAAGGATCGAGGCCGATACTGTAACTGCGATCACTATTAGCGTCCGAAGTATCCCTGAAAGCACCTTCGTATTCGACTTGAATTTCATCGTTGAACTTCATCGCTCATTTATAAAACGAATATGAAACCAAGTTACATT
>CAYFVN010000051.1:0-10662 GCA_964346575.1 uncultured Candidatus Bathyarchaeia archaeon | reverse complement strand
CAACGGAGCAGCTAGACCACTTCTCAACACACAGCCAACTATTCCACACATGACTTTGAGCTCCTTAGAATGCTCTATTTAACATCCTAACCGTCTTACCAATGGCGGCCTTATTACACATTAAGGCCTTCCTTGATCAATCTTTTTAGGTTTTTGTTTAGTGTCTGTATGTGTATCGACTTCAGGAAAGACCCTTTAAACTTGTTTTAGTAAGTCTACCGAACAACATCTCAGAAACCGCACGGAACCCCTCTTCAGGCTCCGAGATGTGCATAACCCTCATTTCAAAGGGGCATACATCTACCCCGTCCTTACCCTTCACAGCCGGTATAATCCTTTTAAATCTAAACTCAACCCCTCTACCTCTTAAGACCTTAGCTGCTCCCTCACTCATAAGTGCTCCAAATACAGCGTTAACTTGGAGATGCACGTAGAGTAGAGCCGCAGCCTTACCCACAACTCTATCAGCTACAGCCGCTCCCCTCAACTCACCTCCAAGCCTCTTAGACGCCTCGAATATAGCTTTCAATCCAGGAGTATCCGTGTAGAAGAGCACTTTTCCCTCCCTCGCTACAGCTATCGTGGGACCTCCGCCTTTAATAGCATCCTCAGCAACGCTTAGATCATTCTTACGAGCTACATTCATACGTACCCATTCCTAATATCGTATTATACGCGCTCACTAGCCAGTTCTGGAAGGTATAAAACCTAACCTGCTCGCAATTTTTTAAACGTTTCCAAGAAAGATCGATGAACTTGTAGCTGTCTTGGATATAAGGCAGCTCCATCATGAGAAGCCTTATCATATACTCCTGAAGGGTAGAGTTTTCATGGCAGATGGAGTTTTATTCAGGGTACAACCCAACTATTATACGGAGTAGAGTATGAGGGCTACTTCGATTAAAGCGGTGAAGGTCTCACTCCTAGTGGTTATAGTAGCCTCTTCTTCGGCCGTTGTTTTAGCCGAGTCCAAGTTGGCTTTTCAGCTAATCGATAGGCTGGGCTATTCAGTCCGATGTGAACGCCTTTTCTACGAGGTTAAATCTAACTTTCATGAAGTTAGAGGGCTTACTCCCCCTCAGACTTCCAAACTACACGTTGTAAATCTGAGATGGGTTGAGGAGAACTGGGGTGGAGTATATCATGATCCACAGTTGAAGGTTGAGGAAGACATCTATAAGGCGTTGATGATGATTCCTGAAGACCTAAGCCTTATAGATGTACGGAAGCAGCAGACCCTGCGTATATTGGCCGCAGCTTCGAGTGGTGAGATATATGTTGTAGAGGAATACTTTAACCCTCTCGACAGGGTTGAGGGATCCAAAGTGATGGCTCACGAGTTAACCCATATAGTTCAGGGAAACTACTTTCCAGACAGGAATCCTTCAAGCTACGATGCGTCCAAAGCCTGGGCTGCTCTTATAGAGGGGGATGCATCATTAACCGCCGACATGTATGCGGAGAAATTCAGGATCTCCCATGGATACACCACTAGTGGGGCGTCTCAATCCATGCCCTCTCCACTGGTTGAGCTATGGCTTTTCCCGTATAGATATGGAAGCAGCTTCGTATCCCACCTTCACACCGTAGGAGGCTGGAATCTGGTAGACGAAGCCTATTATCGCCTTCCTAACACAACGGAGCAGATAATGCATCCCATGAAATATCTCAATGGAGAGGGTTTCCGCAGCTTAGCTTCTCCGACACCTCGAGAAGAGTACAACATTGTTCGGACCGATAGGCTCGGCGAACATTTCATAAGGGTCTTCCTCTCTGCTCACTTAGACTTTAAGGAGAGCGAGATGGCTTCATCAGGATGGGATGGGGACAACTTCACCTACTACAGGGTAGGTGGGGAATCAATGTTCACTTGGAGTATTGCGTGGGATACTCGTAAAGATCAGCAGGAGTTCCATGATGCAGTGGGAAGTTTGATGTCGGCCGTCGAGGCAACCTCTCAGGAGCACGAAACGTGGAGGATAGGCTGGCGGTACATACGCCTCAAGGAGGATGAGGATAATATAACGTACCTAGTAATTTCATCTAACAACTTACTCTCTCCTCCTCAGGAGGAGTACAGACCTATCAGCTCCGAAGGCCTGCATAGTAGCGGTGTAATCTCTCAAGGAGTACAAGTTATCCTCTACGGTGGAGGTACCCATAGAGGCGGCTCTCCTCCCTTTCCTACACTCTACCAAACCCCTCTCCCTGAGAAGGTTCGTTGCACTCTCAACCTCACGTGACGAAGCCGCCGATTCTGGGTCACCCTGCACGGCTGCAAGTGCAGCTAAACCCTCTAGCAGTTCATCCTCCCATCCAGTTCCTCCCAGGACGAGCAGGGTCCTTAAAACGTCGCAGGCAACTTTTACACCCCTATCGCCAGCCTCCTCCATTCTCATTCTACGCATAGACTCCATCGAACTGCTCATAAACAATAATCCCTCTAAAATTTAAACCGTCTTAAGTACATAAAAAGACTATGTCTCCTAAATTGGGGTGAAAACGTCAAAACCTGCGAGAGCTTTTATTTAAATCTGTCCTCCTCAAGAGGAGACATGGGTATTAAATGTGGATTACGTGACAGCACTGTATGGATCCGGATTGTCCTATAGCCCTAATAGGCTTTTACGTTCATTTAACAGGGCCGTATTTATCCATCGGATGCTCTAATTTCATCGAGTGTGTTAGGGAAGCTTGAGGAGGTCTGGTGCTGCCGATCTTGTGTTACATACAGGATACGCTCCAGAGTGGCTAGTGCATAGAATGGTGAGGCTAGCACGTAGCATATTCTCGATAATAATTGATGAATATGGTTTAAAAGGCATCTTAACTAGGCTTTCAAACCCTATATTCTTCCAGGCTTTCTCTAACGCTTTAGGTTTTGACTGGGACAGCAGCGGATCCACCACCGTAGCATGTAACGCTATAAAACAGGCTCTAGCCGACACGGATCTGGGTCTCAAGATTGCCGGTGGTAAGGGTAAATACTCCAGAATGACTCCGAAGGAGATTAGCGAGATAGGGGGGCTCTTCAATCTATCCGAAGAAGAGGTAGCTAAGATACGTTATGCGAGTAGGATTACTGCAAAAGTGGATAATGCAGCCGTCCAAGATGGGTACCAACTTTACCATCACACGATTTTCATATCTAGAGAAGGAGACTGGACCGTCGTACAGCAGGGTATGAGCCCTAAAATCAAAAAAGCTCGGAGATATCACTGGCTCTCAAACAAGGTAAGAAGCTTCGTTGTGGAACCTCATCATAGCATCGTGGGAGACAAGATCCACAGTAACGTATTGGATATGACAGCCTCCCAAAGTAGAGGTGCGCGGGATATCTCAGTTGAACTGGTAAGAGATGGAAAAAGCAGGTTAAAGCGCCTATACGATGGAATCCTTAAACGTCAAAGGCCGCTAACCGATTGGCTTAGACCTCCATGGGAGAACGAACCGAAGATATTGAGTAGATACGCTGTATACTCTGTAAAACTTGGGAGGATGGATTGGAAGGCTATTGAGAAAGCCTGGAAGTTAGAGCCTAACAACTACGAGGAGCTACTCGCCGTATTCGGCGTAGGGCCGTCAACAATAAGGGGGTTAGCGCTAGTATCTGAGCTTATCTTTGGTGAGCCTCCAAGCTGGAAGGATCCGGTAAAGTACTCTTTCGCTTTCGGCGGAAAAGACGGTGTACCATTCCCAGTCGACAGGAAGGCTATGGACGAATCTATCAGTCTCCTAAAGGAATCCGTATACAGAGCTAAACTGGGCGACAGAGAGAAGTACAACGCACTACACAGACTTGCAGATTTGAGGGTAAAACTTGAAAGGCTCAAATAGCGAGCGAAACCTATACCTTTCAAAATGAGGTATAAACGCCTATTATGCGTGTTGGATGACGATAAAATTCATTTTTCGAATTTTGGACATACAAGCATTTCAGATGTTACTGCGTCAAAGTAGAGCGAAGCTTTTTAGGGCGTCCTACCCGATAACGTATAGGACGATAATACTAGCTGGCTCTAATGGAGGCGCATCAGATTTGGCGAGTCATCTAAGAGTATACCCTTTTACATATGTATGGGTTAGAATTCAGGACTTCAAACCCAAGCTTAAGTGTATTCTCTACACCACTTTTCTGGTTTCAGTCATTATATTCTATTCGGCTTACTCGGTGTTTGCTGATGAGGACAGGTTAGATCTGAGGTTGGCTTGGAGGGATGGTGATGCGCTACCCGCTGGCGCCTTCTCGACCGTTAACGTTACGGTTACTAATAGATTTGTGGATCCCGTAGCTCTCGGTTTCGTCGGCGTTAGGTTCGATTGGATGGATGAGGGGATTTACCTCTACGGTGGGGGTAGCGAAGAGCCTCATCAGTTGTTTTCTGAAGAGTCTATAATCTTCAGTATAGCTTTCGATGTTCCAAAGGATGCCGAGGCTGGGCCTCACAGGGTTTACATAGCTTTGGTTTACTTGGTCAATGGGGAGGAGTTCCGTGAGGTGATTCAGGTTGAGCCTCCCTTTAACGTCATCGATATTGTAACGGTCACCTTTACCGAGACCGTGCTAACCACGCTCTATGGAGAGCCTAGTGGTGAGGCTCCTCATCCCTCTAGACCGTTATGGGTCACAGCGGCTGTAGCTGGGGCCGGGGGTCTGGCTTTCTTCCTCTTCCTAGTCTATAGAAGAGCTGGTAGAAAAGGTTAAGGGTGGGATGGAGATGGATTCAAAGTCTAGCGGCGGCTCAGCTGCAGATTCACCTTCATTCTCTCGAGGTTTTAATCCTAGAGCTGATAGGTTTGATCTCTGGTTTCTAGTATTATTCGGGGTTGGCTTGGCGCTTAGAATTTTATGGTTGGATAAGCCTGAGGGTTCTCTGATATTCGATGAGAAGTATTATGTAAATGTGGCTAGGATAATCCTAGGTCTACCTCATGACTCGGATGTCTATTCGGATGCGCCTCCAGGGTTGGACCCGAATCATGAGCATCCGTTCCTGGCAAAGGGTTTGATCGCACTATCCATGAGGATTTTAGGCGATAATGCTTGGGGTTGGAGAGTTCCAAGCGTTATCTTCGGTATGCTAAGCCTCCTCTTCTTCTATTTGCTTGTGAAGCAAATCTCAGGGCGATCCGATCTTGCTTTTGTAGCATCATTCATCTTAGGCTTCGATAATCTACTCTACGTTCACAGTCGGATCGCTACGCTAGACGTGTTTATGCTGTGTTTCATGCTTCTAGGCTTCTACCTTTACTCGAGGGGGAGCCATCTCCTCGCAGCTCTTTCACTGGCCTTGAGTACTCTATGCAAGTTAGGCGGCTTATACGGTTTCGCGGTCATAGTTCTGTATCATTTTCTAACCCATCTCTGGCAGCGTAGGAGAGATGCCCGTAGAGGCGTGGATTGGAGGGGCCTACTCGACTGGCTTGAGAGGTTCACAATAGTATACGTGGTGGCTGGGCTCGTCCTCTTAACCTTGATGGATAGGCTCTGGGTTGGATATTCAAACCCCTTCGATCACATGACCTTTATATACCAGTATACTAGGGGTTTGACGAGAGCTGTCCCTGAGGGGATTGAGAGTTACCCGTGGCAGTGGCTCCTTAACGAGGTTGAAATACCTTATCTAGCGGTTAACGTAAACGTCTACCAGGATAGTCAGCTCGTGGGTACTTATCCAGCTACGGTATTCACAGGGGCCATGAACCCTCTGATCATATATATGGCTATACCGGCTACTGTATACGCAGCCTACTCCTTCTATGAGGATCGAACACAATACACGCTGTTTACAGTCGTATTTTTCGCCTTGACTTATCTACCGTTCTATCCGATGTCGATCATCGGCCATAGGATAATGTACATCTTCTACTTCCTGAACACTGTTCCGGCAGTATCTCTGGGTGTAAGCCATCTACTTCTAGATCAGAGGCCTCCACGCATAGTTGTCCTAGCCTACTGCGTAGCGGTTGTAGTAGGATTCTACTGGATGTTCCCCTTCAAGAAGATTCCGTAAGACTTATGACGGACCATAGCCACCTCGACGAGTAAGAGGGTCTAGCCCATGGTCGACTTAAAGTCCACTGTCGTAGGGAGTCTACCTCGCCTGGCAAGTGACTTAGCAGCTTCCATTTCCAAGGCGGTGGACATCCAGCTCCGTTATGGGATCGAGGTGGTATCCGACGGAGAGCAGAGGGCAAGCATGATCGGATACTTCGCTGATCTACCTGGACTGGATTCTAAAGATGGGAGGGTCTTCACCGTCGACCGGGTTAAAGCTCCGAGGGATCCATCAAAGACCTTCAAGATAACCGATCTAACCGAAGCACAAGGCCACTTGAGGAAGAGGGGCCTCGGGGAAACCCCTATAAAGCTGAGCCTTACAGGACCAGTCACTCTAGCCTTTACGTGCGCTTCCCAAGGCTTGAAGACTGGAGTCTACAGGGACATAGCCGATGAGAGCCTGTACATGGATATGGCTGAAGCTCTCCGCTCTATAGCCTGCGAGGCCCTACGCCGTGGAGCCCTCCTCCAGATAGATGAACCAGGCATCTCAGCAGGCTTCTTAAACCCCAGCATATCCATAAAGGCCGTTAACTCGACCCTGGAAGGAATAGCGGAAACCCGAAGCAGCCTGAATAAGCTGAGCCTCCACATATGCGGAGACCTAACTAGGACACCAAGGCTACTAAGCCACCTGTCAAAGGTAAACGTTGGAACACTAAGCCTAGCCTTCGCTGGAGAAACAGAGAAGGCGAATAGGAGGCTGCCCCTAACCGAGATATCAGAGGCAGGTAAACTCTTAGGAGTAGGCTGTACATCAGTTAAAGTAGAAGATCCAATCCAAGTCGAGGCTGAAGAAAAGGCAGTCTCCACAGTCCGGCTAGTAGCTTCAAAGATGGGCCTAGATAAGATCTGTTACATACATCCTGACTGCGGTCTACGCTCAACCCCACTGCCGGCAGCAAGGAGGATTCTAGAAGTAACCTCAAAGACCACAAAGCTACTAAGACAAAGTCAAAGCAACCCCAAGTAGGCAGAAGCACACAAACAAACAAAAAGGAAATGGACAAGAATCTCCAAATAAGCCCATGCCACAAACCCTCGTAAACTCGTATAGGATATTGCTCTTCTAGCCTACTCCGCTGCAGCTACGTCATCAGACCCCTTACCGATGTCTATGTCAATCGTATCATTTATTCCCGGTTTACCAAGCTCTTCATACTCTTCCTCAGTTACCGTCATATCTATCTTCGCATCCCAACGTCCGCCAGAGGGTATAGGACCCCCAACTACCGCACCGCCTGGAAAAACCGTCTCAAATGCCTGCTGTATCTTCGAAGTTATATCCTCCGCAACCCTCTGCTCCTCAGATCTCGGTAAAGGCTGTATCCTAGCCTTCAAGCTACGCCTCACAAGCATCAGGCGGACCATGCCATTACCCAGGCTCATTACCTGATGTACCTTCAACCTCAACATCATGGAGTAGCCCAACCCCCCCCGTCACCAATGAAACAAACTCTCTATTAATGGTTTCCTCTATATCGTCCCCCGACAAGGCGTACCGATCAATATAGGATACCTAATAAACTTCAAAACTGTCAGATTAAAATCCAATAAGGGAAGTGCACATTAAAAATGGAAAACATCAAACTTAAAAGCATCCCAAACAGACCATTCAACCCCCTTAAAACTCTAGGAAAGCTGTGAACTATGCCCACAGAGATATTTGACACGGATAAACTACTAAACATAGCTCAGGAAGCTCAGGAATGTCGTGTAAAACGGTTAAAGGACATAGTGAAATTAAAACTCAGAACCCCCTACAAACTCTACACAATAAAACTAGACGAAGAAAAAGCCGAACAAATCCTAAAAGAACTGAAATGCCCAATAGTAGATGTCTAGTAGGATTTTCACCTCCATCATTCTACCCTCCGTGAGAAATCCTTAAAAGTACAAGCTCATCCCCAGGCTCAACCTTAGCCTTCAGACCATTTAGTACGCTGGACTCCACACCGTTAATCAAGACTACAAAGGAAGACCCAACACTTCCAATATCCGAACCGAGGATATCAGTTAGCAGATCTATGATGCTTCTTAAAGGGCGTTCACCCTTAATCTTTAGCTCTATAAGTTTCCCATCATAACCGTGGAATTCGCCTATCAGCTTGACCGATACGGAACCCTTTTCATCACGTATTCTCTCCCTCTCATCTTCCAACGAACTCGTAAACCTCCTCCTCATAACGTCTTCCTTCTAAGAGAGAGCCTGGAGGCACAACCCTGATCCGCTTATCCTTAAGTAAACCTATGAAAATCCTATTAGCCTCCTCGAGACTCATATCTCTCCTCCGCAAGATAGGCAAAGGAACACTGACATTCCAAGGCCTAGCCGGAACCACATGTCTAGTAGTCTTCCTCGGAAAAATGTAGCCCTTAGAGGCACAGTCAATCACGTCCCTTTTCTCTATTGGCGGTAAAGCCAGGATCCCACTCACCAGTCCCATAGATAGTTTATCAACCGCCTCACCTTCAACCTCATACCCAAACTCACAACCTAACTCCTGTAGGCCACGCTCAAACCTCTTAACAATTTCAAGCTTCCCAGCCAAACCGCCACCATCGAAGACCAGAAGACCCTTATTCTCCCACAAAAAGCCGCAGGCCACCTCCCGTCTACTTAAGCCGTCTAAAACCTCAGAAACATCTCTCTCCGAGAAATCTGACCCCAAACGCTTCAAAACCTTCATAACCGTAACATTAAATTCATCACTCTGGAAGGTCCTAAACCACCTCCCAACCGAGACTCGATCGCTAAAATAATCCAAAGTACAAGCCGCGACCCTTGTACACCCCAAAGACCTCAAAGCTTGGACCCTATGGGTACCGTCCAAAACTACGCAATGACGATCCTCTACTATAATGGGATTCCTCAAGACATTCATAGTTTCAATCTCATGCGAGAGACTCTCCACAAGCTCTGGAATAGTTCCCTCGTGAATGTGGAGATCCTCCATAGGCAATAAAACTAAGCTAAATTCGAAACCATCACTAGAAACTGGGAAACGCTCCATAGAACCTCCCCTTAAAAATCACTCATAAACACAAACTACGCATCTGCAAAACCTAAGATTAAGTACTCTCATTGGTTTCAGGAGCCGACCTTCGAGCCTCAACCCGTTTCAAACGAGTTATATAACCTGCAATCCTATTTCTCAAACGTTTACCCTCAACCTCAACAAACTCTACAACTTTATTCTTATTATCCTCGTAGTTCTCGCTAAAAGCATCCGGAAACCTAGACACCAACTCACGTGCAATCCTCTTAACGACCTCAGTTCTAACCTTACCCAGCCTAACCACGCTCACTCCACTGAAACCACACCCACAATAACATTAAATATAAAGTTTCCCGAGATATAGGAGAAAACCACTCTAAATAAAAAGATTGATTCAAAATCTTTATATTGAAAATCACCATTTTTAAAATTTAAAAAGGAAAAACGAGAAAAAAGAGATGAAAAAAAGCCATGAATAAAGGCGAACTCTCAAACGCAGCAATCCACAGGCTTATAGAGAAAGCAGGTGCACCACGGGTAGGAGACGACGCAGTGGAAGAACTGAAGATAATACTGGAGGAAGTCGCAGTTAAGATTAGCCGAGAAGCCCTAGAACTAGCCTCACACGCCGGAAGAAAAACCTTGAAGGCTGGAGATATAAGACTCTCCGTAAAAAGACTACTGAGAGAATAATTTATCCTAGCTAGCCCAAACAAAGCATATAGAATGACCCGGAAGTTTTTTATTAACCCAATAACCGCACTTAGGTACTAATTGCACGCCCGCATAACATTTTACACAAATTCTATTCGGGGAAGTGTATTTTACCTGTTCATCCTCTTATTGGTTTTTAAATTTGAATTTTCTGATCCCTTTTCTTTGAAGATTTTCACGATGAGCACAGCTGATGCTGCAGCTAAGAGGATATACGGGACCATAATAATATGCCAAGGATATCTACCACCCATAAACCCAGCCATCAGTGAACCTACCATGAATCCCGTGGATATGCTCGTATAATACATAGCCATAGCTAATGGTATAAGATCTATGGGTAGCCTATCGCCGATCGCCGCGGAGAGGACTGGGGGTCGAATACCCCATGCTATTCCGAATACGGTCATGGCTGCAGCGATCATATATAAATCGCTTGAGAAGGCCAATATTATGAAACTTATCATTGCGAATATGAATACAACTGTAAGGATTTTTTTACGTCCTACATGATCCGATAGAACTCCGCTCGGTTCTCTAACCAGGACGTTGAATCCCCCTCTTACAGCGAAGAGGATACTGACAGTAGACGCCGTAAACCCTAGCGATGATGTGGCATGGATGGGAAAGAGAGTATTGAAGGTACCTATCGGAAGGGCGAAAAACAGAGTTACTATGAGTAACACGGTTATACTTGTATCACTGAATACACGCTTTATAGAACCTTGGAACCCCACCAACCTTCTTCCTATGGAGGGGAAACTTCTCTTCCTTGTTATGTTGTAGATTAGCATCGTTAAACCACTTACAGGAAAAATGATTAGAAAGGCGAATAACTCCCTATATGATAAATATTCGATAAGGAAACCCGTTAGAAGCGGCCCAACT
>CAYFVN010000050.1:0-3449 GCA_964346575.1 uncultured Candidatus Bathyarchaeia archaeon | reverse complement strand
TAATCCTTAGATAGCAAAAGCTATTCCAAAAAAAGTAGACCAAAAATTATTTCATATCTATTTTAGATGAAGGTCTAAGATAATCTATTTACCGTATTCATCTTGGAGCTGTATATTGGTTAATTCTGTCGCGATTTCTCTGTGAGATCTTCCCATTTTATCGGTAGGGAAATAAGATATGATTAGTTTCATCGGTTCTTCACTCTCAACCTCAATTATATGATAATAATCGGCGGGAACGTATATGCAAGCTCCCGGTCTAAGGGGAAAGGTTTTCATGTTTTCAATTGATTGGCCAATGGTGACTCTTCCCATCCCTTTTGCAACGTATATTGATTCTTCCACTTCTTTGTGAGCGTGCGGAGTAATAGGTTGTTGATGGGGTGAAGCTTCAGCAACTAGAACTACGCCAGATATGCTGCCTGTATCCTCAGGATCCATTAATTTTTTAAATGTCAGATATCCTGTTGAACCTTTTCTAGCAAGTTTTAGAGGTTTAATTTTGTCCTCGTATGTAACCAGGAAGGGTTTTTTCTGCAAAGTTCTACGTTCCTTTAGCTTTATTAAACATTAAGTTTTTGCATTAATTTTTATAGTTTATTAATGTTGTGATTCAGAGTTCTGTTAAGTCTTCGGGTGATTTAAAAACTTCTCATTACTATTTTAAAATCTTAAAAACCCCTCATTACTATTAACTCTGAACTGATGGAGTAAAAATGAATTCGATGAACAGAAGGTTATTCGACTTAAAAATTCTTAACGATCTGAAAAAAAAGGTCATATACGTAGCAAAAGAGATGTTCGAAAGAGGACTGGTGGTTTCAACCTTCGGTGTTGTGAGCGTCAGGATACAGGATACAGATTATGTTTTAATTACTCCTAGCGGGTTTAGCAAAGCAAAGCTTGAAACAAAAAATTTGATCATTGTGGATTTGGATGGAAGACTGATCGAAGGAGATCTTAGGCCTTCTGTTGAGACAGCCATGCATACACATATTCATAAATTGCGTCCTGACTTGAAGGCTGTTTTGCACACGCACTCAGCCTTTGCAACCGCGTTCGCTATAGCAAACCGAGAGATACCTTGTGTCTCAGCCGAGCAGGCTTTCTATTTAGGGGGTAAAATACCAATAGTTACTAAATACTCGCTTCCGGGCACAACAGACCCTGAAGAATTGAATAATATCATTAAATCTCTAAAAGAGGTAAATGCTGTCCTACTGAGGAATCATGGCGCAGTAATCGTTGGCAAGAACCTGGATACGGCGTTGGACACAGCCATCGTCCTTGAGGACGTTGCGAAAATGGCTTTGCTATCCATGTTAATAGCAGCACCTCTCGAATTTTCTATTGAAGAATTAAATTATTTAAAGGATTTCAAAATGAAGCACTACGGCCAAAAAAAAGAAAGTAGGTGAAGACAATTATGAGAGAAAAATATTTGGTGTTAATCGACGCCGGTACGTGCGCGCTAACGATTTGATTTTAGTTCGAAGCCAGCGATTTAATCTTTTCAGCTATAGTATCTCCAACCCGTTGGGTGCTGCTTGATCCGCCTATGTCCGGTGTCCTAACTTTATTAACGCTTAAAACAGTATCGACAGCCTTGTCGATTCCTCGGCCAGCACTTTTAAGCCTATCGTCACCACGCTTTTCACCCATCCATTCTAGAAGCATACCGATGGATAGTATAAGGGAGATGGGATTGGCTATATTTCTCCCCGCTATATCTGGAGCTGACCCATGAGTCGCCTCGGCGAAGGCGCGATTATCGCCCGCGTTAAGTGCTGCTGCTAAGCCAAGTGACCCTTGAATTGCTCCGGAAAGATCGGATATTATGTCCCCATATTGATTCGGTGTGACGACGACATCATAGAACTCAGGTCTCATAAGAGACCAATAGGTCCAGCCATCTATCCAGGCATAGTCGGCTTCAACATCCGGGTATTCTCCCGCGACCTCTCCGAAGATTTTTTTAAAGAAGCTATCGCCCCTACACAGGCCCCACTTACACGTGCATGTAACGCGTCTTTTCCCATCCAAAGGCGCTCCGCCTCGTTTACCCGAGAGATCAAAGGCGTATCGGATTACGCGTTCGCATCCCTTATGTGTTTGTATGTAAACGTCGGCTGCAAATTCCACTTCACCAGCTCGCTCGAAGTAACCACCTATATCGCTAATTCCCCCAAATTGAGTTGCTTCAGCCAAATTATGTTCCGTGTTCTCCCTGACGATCACGAAGTCTATGCTTCCAGTTTTCTTGCCTGCAAGGGCGCTCTTAACGCCTGGTCTCAGCTTACAGGGTCTAATGTTCGCGTACAAGTCTAACTCGCTTCTTAATCCTACTGGTAGATAGCCTACTTCATAGTTCAACTTGAAATCTTCTATCGAGCCTGGTGTTCCGACAGGACCCTTAAATATGCCATCCACTGCCAATATTAATTCTCTAGTTATCTCTGGATGCCATGAAGCTTTCCTTCCTGAGTCCAACCAATATTGAGCACCGAAAGGGTATGGACCGAAAATTTCCAGATCAAAGTTGTAAGCCTCCTCACAGGCTCTAAGGATCTTTACCCCTTCGGGAACGATCTCTTCGGCTATGCCGTCACCTATCAATCCCAAAATCCTGTATTTTCTAACCATATTCGCAGGATCTCCAAGTCTTAAAAAATGAGATAGATAATAAATGTTTATTCACGTCTGCCTTGTTCTTGAGCTTTCCTCGTTAACTACAGGACACCTTTAATGAAATTTAGTCTAGGAAGGTTTTCTCCTTTAGAGGTTTGATGAGAGTTTTTCCCTGATCCCGACAGACATCATACTCGTAACAATTAAATATTTCAAAATAGAGAAAAATTGCGAAGGAAAGACGCATTGTGGTGATCAAATGAGCAAAATTGGAGAGGAAAAAATTCTCGAGATGTACGGGACGATGGTGAAGATAAGACAGTTCGAAGATAAGGCCTATGAACTTTTCAGTCAGAACATGATCCCTGGAACCCTCCATCTTTACGCTGGTCAAGAGGCTGTGGCTGCAGGTGTCTGCGCGGCCCTAAGAGGGAACGACTACATTGTGAGTACGCATAGGGGGCATGGACACTGTATAGCTAAAGGCGCGGACTTGAGGCGTATGATGGCTGAACTTATGGGGAAGAAGACGGGATACTGCAAGGGAAAAGGCGGATCGATGCACATAGCAGACTTCGGCAAGGGAATTTTGGGTGCCGAGGGCGTAGTTGGGGCAGGGTTGCCTATAGCGGTTGGAGCGGCTTTATCGTCTAAAATGAGGAGTAGCGGTCAGATCGTTGCCTGTTTCTTCGGGGATGGAGCGGCGAATAATGGAACCTTCGGGGAGAGTTTGAACTTGGCAGCCGTGTGGAAAACTCCTGTCGTATTCGTCTGTGAGAACAATCTGTACGCGATGAGTGTTCCTTACTCGAACGCGTTCG
>CAYFVN010000049.1:0-2550 GCA_964346575.1 uncultured Candidatus Bathyarchaeia archaeon | reverse complement strand
GCGACGGCCCCACTCTCCGTAACGTACTCTTGATATTTCTCGGTTTCACAAATTTTTCTCCATTTGAATCTAGGTATTGGGCATATATCCACTGGAACGATCAAACCGCGTAAGTTTGTAGTGCCGAAAAACCTGTACAGATCCAATCCCGTAAATGACGGCGAGTTCAAAAGGTTACGAGCTGGACGAAGTTTCCATTCAATGCTGAATATCTCGTGTCCAGGTAATCCTTCGGATAGCCATCTGAGAATCGTGTCGATGTAGTAGCTCTCGTACCATGGTAAGACGTCAACCTTTCTAAAGCGAATAGTGTTTCGAATTCTCTCTCTCGGCGTCATGCCTTCGGGTTCTTTCAACCATTGATCCACTCTCTAACCGTTAATTGAATAAAATAAAGATCACTGAATTGGTGAAATGTATCATGGAGTATAATTCACTTACTATCTCATTCCTCTGCCGCCTGCGACCGTCAGGATTTCACCGGTGATAAAGTTTGACTCGTCCGTGGCCAGGAAAAGGGCCGCGTTCGCTATCTCTTCGGGTTTTCCAATTCTCTTGAGAGGAGTTTGTTCAACCCTTCTAATATTTTCTTCTTTTTCGTCAGCTATCATGTCGGTTTCTGTACGCCCGGGGCAGATGGCGTTCACGTTTATATGCGGAGCAAGATGCATTGCGAGGGTCCTCGTCAACCCTATCAGCCCGGCCTTAGAGACAACATACGGTGTCCGAGCGAGGGCGGACGCCTCGGCCAATCCGGCGACGGAGGATATGTTGATTATCTTACCCCTCTTCTGTCTTAGCATGATGGGCGCGACCTCTTTAGAGCTTAGATACGCGCCCTTCAGATTGACATCCAATACTTTGTCCCAGATTTCCTCGGTCGATTCGAGGAACCCTCTTGGGGAGGTTATCCCCGCATTGTTTACAAGTATATCTATTCGATCGAAGCTCTCCACGGCTTTCTGAACCATGTTCTTGACCTCAGCCGACTTCGATACATCGGCCTTCACCAGCATTACTTCTCCACCCAATTTCCGTATCTCTTCTCCGAGCCTGAAAGCCTCTTTCTCGGACCTGTTATAGTTTATAACCACTTTGGCTCCATTCTCAGCGAACAATTTCGCTATCGCACGTCCGATACCACGACCCGCGCCGGTGACCAGCGCAACTCTCCCCTCCAATCTCATACAGGTCATCCCAACTCCTCCAAATAACAAACAGTGTATTTAATACGCTTAGTTTGTACCCACTTTAATATCAATGTTATTTCAATTAACGCGCGTTAAATTCTTCTGGTAAGGTATAAAGTGGCTGAACACCCGATGAATGATACGGAGATCGGATATATGAAACTCGTCTGAAAACTATAAACGTCTGCGATATATCCTATCAATACAGGTGCAAAAAAAGCGAGTAAATTACCCATGGTTATTATGGCACCTATGGCCGCCGCCCTCTGTTTGATCGAAGTTTTATCGGCTATTAATGCACCCATTACCGGAAACGAAGCGGAACTTATGAAGGGAAGGAGGAATATGCCGAAGATGAATAACGGACCATATGGAGCGAAGGAGATTAGGATACAGGAAAACGCCATCGAGAAGAAACTGATCAAAAGAATTCTAGTTCTACCAAATATGTCGGATAGAAATCCTCCTATGAGGATGCCGAATACGCCTAGAAAACTGGCTGCTCCAACCAAAGTGGCGGCGAAAGGAGCATCGACCATAAATACGCTTGTCATATAGAGAGGCATCATTACGAAGAAACCACGGTTCAGAGGTATGAAGGTAGTCACCATTAAGAAAAGTGGAATGTATACGGAAAAAGGTAAATCATATCCCTTCTCCTTTGAAACCCCATTTTCGGTCGAAAACTTACTTTCCCGAACGAAGACTACGAAAGATATTAACGCAATTACCTCGACGATTAACCAATATCGGATAACACTCCGCCATCCCAGAGTTGATAGGGTCAATCCAACGAATAAGGAGCCGGCTGAATTCCCAATAGGCGTCGATGTATCATGAATTGCTAGAACGGTTCCTATCCTGTGCCTCGGAAATCTTTCGGTGAGTAGAGACGCCGCTTGTGGAAGGTGCACTCCGAGTCCTATACCGGAAATTGCGGCGAAGATCAATATTGCCGAATAAGACTTACTTATAGAAAGAAGTGATGCGCAGCTTATTGAAAGTATGGCACCGAGACAGATAACTTTTTTTCGACCCAACCTGGCGGATAGACGTCCAGAAGGATACGGCGAAACGGCGTATCCGAGAAATAAGGCCCCTAAAACGGTCCCTGTTAGGCCGTACGTGAGATTGAGGGAGGATTGAATGGCCGGTAGAAGTGCAGCCATCATTAGACGATAAGACATGACCCAGAACCACAACAACCAACAAGTGGCCAACAAGGCGATATCGTCTCTACGCGTTGAAATCACCAAGTCTGGGTATACTGTATTTTTTCTTTTAAGTGTGTGTATCCCTTGATGAGCGCACACGCACGATTATCAAGGTTCAAGTTACGATGCCCGCACCAGCGTATCGG
>CAYFVN010000048.1:0-10331 GCA_964346575.1 uncultured Candidatus Bathyarchaeia archaeon | reverse complement strand
ACTCTATTCATCAATACAGTTATGTTCTCTTATTCAATGTTAGAATGGTCAGAATGGTTTAGAATGCTTTAGAACGCTTTCAGAACAAAATTAGAACGTTTTAGAACGCTCCTTAACGTTATAATGGATGCGGGGAATGCTGTTTCCTACCGTAACAATTGGATGAATAGATCAGATTTATTCCTTGGAGCGAATAAGTATTGACGATCTGAACTTCGACTCAAGTCCAACGATAAACGAGGTGCGCGCGCGTAAAGTGTTCAGTCGCCGATTAAAATTACGATTGCTATAGGATTTTCGATAGTTCATCTTCGAATCTCCGAGCGAATACGTCTGGATCCCTCTCGGGTAATATCTCCGTGACCCTCTTGCCGTTGAACATGACCTCCAAACCGCAGAGCAAAGCCTCATCAACCATCCTCGGCTTTCCCTCTTCAGTCGTCATGCGGATGAGCCGTCTATGCTTAGCATATACATCACCCATCCTGTCATACGGCACGAAGGGTACAACTTGAACGTTGGGCAAGTTAACCTTATGCTCTGCCGGATGGGCTTGCCCTCCTATTATGGTTATCTTCTCCTCCGTGTGCTTCTCGGCGTAATCCAAGATCCAGTCAAGCCGATATATCCTGGAGTTCTCATTTCCGCCTGGACAGTAGTAGAGTGTATCCCTCTCAGGCGATGGTTTACCTCTTAACTTCTTGAATAGATCAAAGCGTATAGGGAAGGGCATGACAACCCCCTGTCTCCCTACAAACTCCATCAGGTGAGGCGACACGTAGAATATTAGATCACACGCATTAACCAGAGTCTTCCAAAACAGTTTTCGTAAACCTTTATCCCGGGCGTATCTATAGGCGTCGCTTCCCACGAAGTGGATAATGCTCTTCTTTCCCAGGATCTCGGCGGCCGCTATATAGCGGCTGCAGGTCTGGAGGTAAGCACCGTAGACCGCGTCGAACCTCCTTAACCTCAGCGGGTTAGGAGTCTTAACCTTCTCTATATATTCGACCTGGAACCCTCTACTCCTCAGGGCCTCCACTACGACCTCGTTATTCGACCCTCTACTACCCACCATGAGTATCCTTAACATGGCGAATCATCGATCCACGCCTTTAAACCGCTTCCTATACGATTCGAATAGGCTCTTCAGGTCGAGTCTTAGATTAGTTCTAGGCTTGTAGCCTAAAATCTTCTCAGTCTTAGTGATATCAGCTGTACTATGTTTGACATCCCCCCTCCTGGGAGATGCGTGGATAGGAGGAGCGGTTTTTACATTGCTGACCTCTCTAAGAATATTTGAAAGCTCAGTTACACTAGTGGACTCTCCAGAGCCAATGTTGAAGGCCTCGCCAACCGCCCTATCTACCGTCAAGGCCAAAATATTGGCTTCAACCACATCTCTCACGTGTACGAAGTCCCTCGTCTGGCTTCCGTCTCCAAAGATGGTCATAGGCTTATGCTCAAGCAGGCCTCTTATGAAGGACGGTATTACGCTTGCGTAACCATCTAACCGCTGTCTAGGCCCGTAGACATTGAAGTATCTCAGAGATACTATGGGAAGGCCTTTAGCGTTTTGGAAGGCAGTACAGTAGACTTCGCCTGCGAGCTTAGACGCTGCATATGGTGATAGAGGCCTCAAAGGTGAGTCCTCAGCCACCGGGAGGCTTAAAGGATCGCCATATACGGAGGACGATGAGGCATAGATGAAACGTTCAACCTCCTCTTCGGATGCCGCAATTAGGAGGTTCAAAGTTCCTCTGACATTAACGTCGTCCACATATACTGGATCCTCCATGGAGAGGGGTACGCTCACCTGAGCGGCCTCGTGGAAAACTGCGTCGACACCACGCATGAACTTCTTAACAACCCTTAAGTCTCTTATATCACACTTCAGAAAGTCGACCGCTCTTTCCTTTGTGTACTCTTCCAAATTTGAGAGGGTCGAATTTGAGAGGTTATCTAAAATTGTAACCTCATGCCCATCCGCGACACACCTGTCCACTATGTGGCTTCCAATAAATCCAGCCCCTCCAGTTACTAGAATCCTCACGGCGGCCCCACCCTAAACACATCAACCGTCATTAACATTCATCCCCAGCAATCCTATAACTCCTTCGATGGGTACAAGAGTCTGAGGAACTATAGCCGATCCAGAGATCTAAGGCAAACCTCAAAATAAAAGTATATAAGAAAACGTAGGGATTTTGGATAGAGATTCAGTACGATGGTGTTCTAATGAGTTGTCGGCTTCGAAGGGATGAACTGGATCCTGAACCCATATACTACACCGTAAGGGGTGAAGAGCTGACTCACTCCCACTCTTTAAACGCTTTGATTGATACTGGTGTGGAGGCTAGGCTCGATCCGCTCGCCCTCAAGTATCTTCTTGCGTTAGGTTATCTACCGTTCGACTTAACCCTTATGGAAGGAGTCTGTAAGCTAATCCCAGGCGAGGAGGTTACACTCCAAAGGGATGGATCCCTAGCTAGGCAGGTTTCTTCGGTCCTTGAGGGGAAGATTGAGTCACCGATGGATCCTTGGAACCTGAGATACACCATGGAGGAGGCTGTTAAGGACTCTGTATCCGGTATGCGCGTTGCCTGCGCCGCCCTGAGCGGGGGCTTGGACACCTCGACCGTCGTCGCATTGTCTAGGCCGTACGTGGATGAACTGCACACGTTTACGATGGGCTTCGGCCTGCCCACCGACGAGTTTGAGGACGCACGCATCGTATCGGATAGCTTCGACACGGTCCACCATGAGATAGAATACGACTTCTCCCAAGAGGCTGAGCGTTACCCCGAGCTTGTACTTGCTATGGAGGAGCCTCGCCCAAATCTATACGTTGAGAGAGTCCACCGCGAAGCCGCAGCTTACTCAAGACATTTCCTGTGCGGGTTGGGTGGCGACGAACTATTCAAGGGCTACCAGAATACAACTCGCTTCAGGCTGGCCCGACGCCTCTCAAGACTCTCATGGATTCCAGGAGGTATAACCCTTGCCTCCATCGCAAGGAACCGCGCCGTCGGTGCAAAGCTACGACAGGGCTTAAAGGGCGGCTCTCACCGGCTCTACGTGACCTTTATATCGCCGCTCAGATATCATCCTGATCTCTGGGAAGATGCTTACAAGAGGATGACCCTCATTGGAGTTGACCCCATCGGAGACTTCGAGGAGTACTGCTATCTCGCCGAGTGGAGGACTAAGATGGTGGAGGACACGCTCGTACCAGAGTATAAGATGGCAAGGATGCATAACCTTGACATAAAGTTCCCCCTGGCAGACCGACGAATGGTAAAGGCTGCCTTCTCAACCCCATTCAAGGAACATAAAAAAGGCGACGAGGGGAAAATCCTACTGAAGAAGGCTATGAAGGATCTCCTACCCGGGAGGTGCCTTGAGAAGCCTAAGAGGGGTTTCAGCTTCTCCCCTTTCGACATGTACAGGGCAGCTCAAAACCTTATAGACGATCTTCTCACAGGCAGCGAGCCTGTCCACAAGTACTTCGGCTTAGATAACTTGGCTAAAGTTAAAGGTGAGCTGGAGGCTGGGCGCAAACCCTATACTAACGCTCGAACCCTAATCCTCCTATACGCCTTCCATTTCTGGGCTGAGAGGTTCCTTCAATGACTAGAAGACCAACCTACATAACCCTGATGAGCAGCAGAGACGGGGGAAGGCTCCTAGAGGAGACCCTGAAGAGCCTAACCCTACAGACGATACCCACTGAAGCGATCTCCATAGTCATGGATGGAGGCGATGTAGACTCCTCCATAGAGACCTTAGAGAAGATCTGCAAGTCGACCCCTCACATCACGATCGAGCATAGAGGAGGAGAATACGCCCGTAGAGACGTGAGACGTATGCCTGAGAACCTTAACGAGGCCTATAGGGCAGCCGCTAAAAGGCAGAGAGAGGTGGAGTTCCTATTTATAACTGGTGATGACTGCCAGTATCCCAAACACTACGCGGAGAACCTGATGCGGTTTATGCTCAGAGACGAGGTGGCTATAGCCTCGGGCTTATGCACCCCCACTATGGTCCATCCCCTTAGAGAGGCTTATCCAACGGGGTCGGGAAGGATGGTCAGCCATGAATACTGGCGTAAAATAGGTGCTTCTTTCCCAATATCATACGGTTGGGAGACGTGGCTCATATATAGGGCTGAGATGGACGGCGAAGAAGTTAAAGTATACCCAAACTTACACTTCGAGCATATGCACCCTCGCGGTAGAACCCATGGTTTCTACAACTGGGGTAAAGCAAGATACCTATTAGGATTCCATCCCCTATACATGCTCGGCAGAACAATACTAGACCTCTTAGGGATAGACTCCCCCATACCCAGACATGCAACCATTAAGATGCTCGTAGGCTACGTAGCCGCTCCAATACTCTTCAAACTGAAGAGAGATCCATACGCTCAACCCCTAGAGGACGTCGGACGATTCGTCCGCGAGAAACAACTCAAAGTTATCAAGAAGAAACTCGCCATCAAACTGAAACGACGCATAACAAAGAAAGACGACTAAAAACTATACACACTCTAGACGAAGCCTACCATCCAGACAGTGTCATCATCCATCGATCGAATGAGTAAAGTGGTTTCCATTATAATAGTTACCGCCCTTTCTTACACGGCTTCACTATCAATATGGGCCCGTCTTTATCCACCACAGAACATTTTGATCCGGCCTTCACCCTCTCCTCAGCCCGGGCCTTCCAGTACTCGCCTTTGTACCTGACGAATCCGGTCTCTCCTTCCGCCATCTCATCCACAGCCTCCACCTCCGCGCCGATCACGCCGCCCATGACAGGCCTCTTTCTCCGTGCCTGCAGGATCTTATAAACCATGAACAGGGTGAAGCCCCCTATTATGGCGGCGACGCCCAAGGCTATGGACGCGAAGTAGTTGTACCATTCGGGAGCTATCAGCCATTTGGAGGGGGTGAACGGGATTATGAGGATCCCTCCCATTACTAGGCAGAACAGACCGGCCCCACCGAGGATCCCAAATCCAGGCGTATAAGCCTCCGCAATCATCAAGACCGCGCCTAATCCGGCTATGAGTAGGGCTCCCAGGTTTATGTCGAATCCGAGCCCTATCAATCCCGTGAGCAGAGCCACCGCGCCTATCACCTCACCTCCGTAACCCGGACTCGCCAACCCGAATGCAAGCGCGTAGAGGCCGACTGTGAAGAGCAGATACGCCAACAAGGGGTTAGAGATTGCCGCCAATATGCTCAACCTCAGACTCGGCGAGTGCTCTACGATAGGCGCTCCTCTAGTCTTTAAGGTTGCTACGCCATCCGACGTGGCTACTGTAAACCCGTCGATCTTTATGAAAAGTTCATCCAAGTTCGACGCTAAAACCTCGACAACCTTCATCCTATGGGCGTCAACGCTGTTCAGGTTAAGGTTCTCCTCTACGAATAATCTGGCGGCGGTCTCGTTCCTACCATGCATTCTAGCCCTCTCAGCCATGAAGAGGGATAGAGCATTCAACACCTTATCCTCCTCAACCGGTTCGGAACCTCCAATGGGCGAATAGCTCACCGGCTGAGCTGATCCAATGACGGTGTGGGGTGCCATAGCCGCTACATGGGACGCCATCAATATCAAGGTTCCTGCAGACCACGCCTTAGCACCCTTAGGATATACGTATGAGACTACCGGTATGACTGAACCCTCTATGGATTCGACGATCTTCATTGTGGCATCCAACTGTCCACCAGGGGTATCCAAGATTATGACCACAGCTTCGGCATCCATATCCACCCCAACTTCTATGGCCTCATCAACCACCTCAAAGGTTGCCCCCGTGATCGTATCCTCAACGCTTACAAGGATAACGCTGCTGCTTGATGAAGGCACTGGAACGGCTGAGAGGCCGATTGCAAGGAAGTTGAAAAAAACTATGAGTACTATGTAACTACTCCTGTTCATCCCGTTCTCATTCACTTTTTGACTGCTTTAACCATGGAGGCGATCCTTCCTATCTCCTCCGCTCCACCGGCCGTGGTCACCACGACCATGTTCTTCTCCCTGGCGATCTCCGTCAGCGTCTGCAGCTCCCTCAGCCTCAGGGCGCCGGGCGCCTTGTACTTCTTGGCCGCGGCCGCTATCTTGTCCGCGGCGATGTACTCCCCCTCGGCTACGATGATCCTCGCCCTCTTCTCCCTCTCGGCTTCGGCCTGCTTCGCTATGGCCCTCAGCATGGTCTCGTCGATGCTCACGTCCTTTATGGCCACAGCCGTCACCTTCACGCCCCACGGGTCCGTGTACACGTCGAGTATCTCGCCTATCCTCTTGCTCAGCTCCTCCCTCTTGGTAAGCAGGTCGTCCAGATCCACCTGGCCCAGGACGTCCCTCAGCGTCGTCTGGGAGAGGAGGTTCGTGGCCTGGAGGAAGTTCTCCACCTGTATCACCGCCTTAGACGGGTCGAAGACCCGATAGTACACCGCCGCGTCCACGTCGACGCTGACGTTATCCCTAGTTATGACCCTCTGCTTCGGGATGTCGAAGGCCAGGATCCTCAGGTCGATCTTAACGAAATTATCTGCAACTGGAACTATCAGGAAGATTCCCGGACCCTTGACGCCTATGAACCTTCCCAATCTGAATATTACGCCCCTCTCATACTCCCGAACCACCTTGATGGCTGCGGACAGTATCCAGAGGAGTATAATCGCTAGAAATAAGTAACCTATTAACTCGATCGCGGTCATTCCAACCACTTGAAAGGATTCAACGCCGAGCCTTAGATAAAACCCCTTCACCTATTAAAGTTTCCTTATATATACGCTAGTAATAGTGAGACAGACTTTTACCTACCATTATTCCTTCTACTCCTCTACTTTGGCGTTTTTAGGATCTATTCCATGCCATTTAACATTATAACCTAACGTCTCTAGGATTACGGTGGGGTTCCGTCCTCCCAGCATTTCAATGAGGGTGGAGGCTTCATCTAGGCTCATCTCCCCCTTGGCTAACCTCTCTTTGAGCTTATCATCGATCTCCTTTAGCTTTGACTCCCGGATTAGAATGCTCGATAGGGCTATGTAGCCGGGTATACTCCTCTCCCTCATGAGTTCTCGGGCTGTATCCTCCATAACGCCGAGTTTATCAGCCAGCTCCCTCACGTCTATAACCTGTTCATCCAAGCCTTTGAGGAAGTCCTCGGTCGAGGCCTTCTCCATCTCCTTCCTCTTCAGACTCTCTTCGACCTCCCTAAGATGTGAGAGTACAGGCCTCAACGGTATCCTACCCTTAAAATATGTTACATCCAGACTCTTCCCAAGTTTATCCGTTCTGCGGCATGCCAGTTCCTTGTCTACCGCCACGATCATATCGATCCCCTTGAGCAGCCCAAGCTTCTCGACCTTACGTTTAAGATACTCCGGCGTCCAGAACCCCACAACCTCCATATAGACTTTAGCCTCGCCCCTCTCGAAGCTGAAGTCAGGTATAATGACGGCTTCCCCAACCGGGATGGGTTCAGGCTCCCTACGGAGCCTCCAGCCTGTGTCTAAAGCCTTGAAGCTGACCGCGAAGTCTCTTTCAACCTCGCTGTCGTAGACATCTAACCCCATCGAGGGAAATGCCTCAGCCTCTAATAGCCTTTCATGCCTCCTACTCTCTATCCTAAAGTCCAGGAGCCTCTTCATCTCTCCTAGTCCACCCCTAAGGATCTTAGCCTCCACTATCCACCCGCCTCCAGCTATCACCGTCGGTAAAAGCTTGGCCAAAGCCGTCCCATATCTACGGTTGAGCTTGAATAGGGATAGGGGGCCGTCAACCTTAACCCAGTAGCCTCCTTCCCCACTCCAAACCTCGTAGATTAGTCCAAGACGCTTCAAGTCCCTGAATATGCGCTGCCAGTTCGCTGCGGCTGTGAATCGAGCCTCCGTAGAATTGAATAGAAGTGTCTGGATAAGCCCTAGATTATACCATTTGACGAGGCTCTCCGCCTCCAACGTGTTAAACTCCTCTAGGATGAGCTCATCATCCAAATCCGCGTAGAAGGAGGACTCTATCTCACCAATCGTTAGGTTGAGCTCGGAGGCCACACCCTCGAGGATACGTCTCCTAGCTTCTAGGTCAGCGGGTAGACCAGTTTTATTAGCCAACTCGAATAGTCTGAACCTAACCTCAGCTGGGTTGAACGTGACGCTTGAGCGGAAAGTGCACCGTCTATCCAGTAGGACTGATAGGCCTCTAACATAACGATAGTCGTAGCCTAGATCCTCCAGATCAGCCACGAACTCCTTTAACACGGCCTTCTTAGCTCCGACATGACTTCTATAGGTACGGATAAGCCTCTCAGCAACCTCCAGGTTATCCCCTGTCAACTCGGCATATATAGGGGTAATCCAGTTCCCACTCCTCCTAGCCACGAGCAAGTTACTCGGCAACAATTTAAAAACCCGTCCTGGCACCTGAAGGCGTGCCGTCACGGTTCCAGGTGTTTCACCTCTGTATGGAGCCTCTTTCCCGCCTCCTTTGACTGATTCGGGTCTCCATGGTTCCCTTTGCGACTATCTCTATAAGCTTCGCTCGTTTTCCCTCCACCTTCCTAAGGAGCCTACCTAGGCGTTGGATGTATTCTCTAGAACTTCCCGTACCGCTTATTATGAATCCTATCGAGGCGTCCGGGACGTCTATCCCTTCATCAAGTACCTGGGAGGTCACTATGACCCTATAGTCTCCCGCCTTGAATCTATCTAGGATCTCTTTACGCTCATCCTTAGATGTCTGAAAGGTTATCGCTGGGATCAGGAACCTCCTGCTAATCCTGTAGACAAGCTGATTATGCAATGTGAATATGATGATCCTATCCCTCTCGTACTTTTGGAGGAGTTCACCTAAGAGATCGATCTTAGCCTCCGAGTTTAAAGCGGTCTTAACAGCCCTGCTCCGGGCGAGTAGAGCCTCTCTGGCTTCAGCGTCCCTCCCCGTACGCATGATGAACCTCTGAAAGTCTTCAGCCGTCCTGATAGTTAAGCCTCTACTCCTCAAGTAGTCGGAGAATATCTCGAAATGTTCGTCGTAGATCCCCTGCTCTTCGGGAGTTAAATGAACGAACATCTTCTCATGATCATAAAGTGATAGATGCCTACCCGATAGGACGTCAACCCCAACCGTGTACACTATGCCTCCTACTAGGCGGGGCAACTCCTCATGCCGTCCGTCCTCTCTCTCGGGTGTGGCCGTTAAACCCATCCTGTAAGGTGCGATGTACATCTCCGCGATCTGACTGTAGCTCGGAGCAGGCAGGTGATGAACCTCATCGAAGACTATAAACTTGAACCGGTTACCCAACTGCTCTCCCCTTATGTAAGCCGAATCATAGGTGGAGACAGTTAAGGCCTTCAAAATCTCGTCGCCTCCACCGTATATGCCAACTTCAACCTTGAAGCTTTCAGTTAAAAGGCTACGCCACTGCTCCATAAGATCTAGAGTAGGAACCACAACAAGAGTCTGCACATTTAATAGTTGGATAGCCTTCAGAGCTATGATAGTCTTACCTGCCCCTGTGGGCAGGACTAGGACCCCTCTTCTATTCGACTTAGTCCATGCTTTTAAAGCCTCCATCTGATAAGAGCGTAGCCTGAAATCACTTGAAAGTCTCGGACAAGGAGGCAGATCCGAGACGTAATCCCTATACTGCAACCCACTTCCATGAAGATATTCCAGGATATCGTTATAATAGAAGGCCATAGCTCTATAGGCTCCAACTCTGGGATCCCATTTACCATAGGGAGTCCCAACGCCCCCACGGATCAATATGCTACCTTTATCATACTCAAGAGTGATCAACTCTACAAGCCACTCCTACAAACAATTCTATCAACGACTGAAATAGAGGATTTTTAGCATACACTAAAGCCATCCACGAATTATTAATAAAACTCTGGAGACAAATAACTTTGCCGTAAACGTTTTACTCTAAATCGGAGACGCTGTCAATTGATAGCAGCCAAATCATCTCCATTAAGATGTCTTTACTGGAATTCGCGGATAAAATGGAAAACTTAATACAAAGTGAAATATTTTACCTATTGATCTAGCACGCGCTATCCATATTCTCATTAAATAAGAAAAAGGCTATTGTAATCTTTAATCTACAAACCAGATTAGACTATAGTTATATCTGATTCTCCTCGAGGTCCCTTTGTTCACCCTCATACGGACTTACCTCTATCTTAGGCTCTAACTTCCATAGTAGTACTGATGCTATCGCTAAAGACGCAGCTACTACTATTAGAGCCGCCGTAAGCCAGATCCGTTGGGTTAGTGGAGCTGGCTTCAGTATCGTACTATAGGTG
>CAYFVN010000047.1:0-10037 GCA_964346575.1 uncultured Candidatus Bathyarchaeia archaeon | reverse complement strand
TTACTACGTCATATCTTCCTAGGGTAGCGAATACGTCTTTCACCCCTTTGAACTGCTTCATGGCTTCGACAACCTCATCGAATTTGCCGCTTCCAGTCCTTATGAGTACACAAGCAGAGATCAAATTATTCTCCTTCTCCCTTAATATAGTAAAAGTATGTATCGCTATATATTTTTATTCGCGGCTAATCATCTAGCTTATGCATCTTCTTTAGTCGCTTCAAAGCCTCCTTATAAACGTCTATCGAAGAAAGGTATTCCCTAACGTCCGTATGCTCATCGGGGGTATGGTCTAACTTCGAGTCTCCCGGTCCATACGCGATCATAGGGATCCTCCATTTTTCGGCCAGTACGTTCATGTCGGAGGTCCCTGTCTTCTTCAACAGGATTGGTTGCTTATCTCTAACTTTCCTTATCGCAATAGAGAAAGCCGCTACCAGTGGAGAATCTCTGGCGGTAAGGAGGGCGTTTAAACCCCCTCTCTTCTCCGTTTGGATCTTCACGTCCGCCTTTCCCTCGGCCTGTTCCGAAGCCAGCTTCTCAATCTCTTGATGAACCTTCATCCATTCGATCTCGGGCGGTATCCTGATATCCGCCTCCATCACGCAGTGGGATGGGGTCGTGCTGAACTCTCCCCCTCCGCTCATCCGAGTTAGACAGCCTGTGATGGAGTGAAAATGGGAGTCCACGCCTTCTTTGATAACCTTACTTTTGACGGTCTTCCACAGTTCGAAGGCCTCTTCTATAGCGTTGGTGTACAACCAAGGGGATGCGGAGTGCCCTTGGCTTGCCGATATATGAAAAGCGGCCTTAAGAGATCCTTTATACCCTATTATTAAATCGTCCGTTCCACTAGGCTCTCCAAAAACAGCGTATTCCGGGGCGGAAACCACTCCTGGCAGGTTTCTCGCTCCTCTACTTCTCCCCTCCTCATCCACTAGACACGCTACTCTCACCTTCGCTTCAAGACCCTCTTGGAAGGCCTCGTGAGCGGCCGTTATCATCGCAGCCAGAGGCCCTTTCGCATCCACGGCACCTCTACCGTAGAGGTCATACCCTTCAAGCCTTACAGGTATCTCGCCGGGAACCGTATCCATATGACCGCATAGAAGTATGTCTGGAGGACCGTCCCCTATATCCCCTATCACATCACCCAAATCATCTACATAGACGTTAAATCCGAGAGTCTTCATATGATCTTCTAGGTATCCGCAAAGCTTAGATTCACAGCCTGTTGGACTATATATCCTGAGTATATCCTCAAGAAGTTTAACCGAGTATTCCACGCTCTTTGGCCTCCACCAGCTCGTCTAATACCTGTACAACCCTCTCCAGCTGTACGTCCCTTATCACCAAGGGGGGAAGAAGTCTGATAACGTTCCTGCCGGCGTCCAGAAGTAGTACCTGCTGGTCCAAAGCTTTCATTATAATGTCGTGGACATCGAATCTTAATTCAAGAGCAGCCATCAATCCTAAGCCACGCCCTTCCCTCACTATCGAGAACCGGGCCTCGATATCCTTAAGCTTCTTAAGTAAGGACTCTCCAAGCCTCATCGCTCTTTCAGGCAGCCTCTCTTTTACAAGCACGTTTATGGAAGCTAAAGCGGCTGCCGCCACTACGGGGTTCCCTCCGTATGTGGTCGTATGCTCACCCCTCCTAAGGCAGCCCATAATCTCCTTCGAGGATATTGTGATCCCTATTGGAAGCCCCCCCGCCCACCCCTTAGCGGCGCATAGAATGTCTGGATTCACGTTCCAATGCTCACACGCGAACATCCTTCCAGTACGTCCGAAACCCGTTTGAACCTCATCCAATACGAGCATGATGCCTAAATCGTCGCATAGATCCCTCAACGCTTTAAGATAGTCTGAAGGAGGAATTCTAACACCACTTTCACCCTGAATGGGCTCAACTAATATGGCGGCGGTCTCCTTACTCGCTCTTTCATGGGCCTTATCGATCCTGCCATAGGGTACGTGAACGAATCTTTGTAGCAGCTGCTCGAAGGGTCGCCTATATTTTGGATTCCAAGTCGCTGATAACGCTCCAATGGTCTTGCCGTGGTAACCGCCTATTGCAGCTATGACCTGCTTCCTCCCAGTATATCTTAGGGCTATCTTCAATGCGCATTCCACCGCTTCAGCTCCGCTATTTGAGAGGAAGACCTTATCCAATCCTCTGGGAGATACCTTTACCAATAGCTCTAGTAGCCTCGCACGAGCCTCGTTGTAGGCATAGCCATGGCATGATGTGAGCAAATGAAGTTGCCTTTTGATGGCCTCAACTACTTCGGGATGGCTGTACCCTACTATACAGGTTCCATAGCTCCCGGTACAATCGATGTATTCGCGTCCATTGATGTCCCAAAGTGTGGCGCCATCGCCTCTAGCTAGTGCCAATGGCCTCTTAGCATATACGTTGGCGCCGTACTCATCCTCTATCTCTATTACTTCATGTTCCTCCATGGGTGATCAGCGTCCCCACCTTATTCGCCACCGCCTCGACTATGGGCCTGTCCCTCAAGCCTGAGGTAATCCTTACCTCTCCGACTCCCATGTCTAAAGCTTCCAACGCCGCGTAAAGTTTAGTGATCATGCCATGGCCTATCTTAGGGAGCAGCTCCTTAGCCTCCATGTAAGTCATCGTGTCGATCACCTTTTCCTCGACGATAATTCCATCGACGTCGGTAAACAGCATCAGGGAGTCTGCCTTCAAAGCACCCGCCATATGCGCAGACAGTCTATCTCCATCTACATTTAACAGTTCACACCCATCTCCTGATGCTATTGGAGATATCACAGGTACATACCCCGCTTCTAAGAGCAGGTTTATCACGGCCGGATCTACTCTCCTTATTTTGCCGCTGAAATCACCGTCTATTATACGCCTCCTACCCCGCTCGTCGACTATGAGCAGCTCATTTTTACGTTGTGCATTCACCGTACCTCCGTCTACACCCGACATGCCTACAGCCGGCAACCCCCCTCGAAGCATGGCCGAAACTATGGATTTATTTATCTTTCCAGCCATCACCATCGTAAAAATCTCTAAGGTTTCCTCATCTGTGTACCGGCTTCTAAACCCTTTGGGAGATACGGTGAATCGCGGCTCTTTACCCATTTTAAGCGATACTTCACTTACCTCCTTGCCGCCTCCATGTATAAGGACTACTCGGTGTCCTTGGCTATTCAAGTTCTTTAGATCCTCTATGAAGGATGCAGGTACATTCTCCTCGAGGATCGACCCGCCTAGCTTCATCACCATAAGCAAGTACCATCGCCTTCATACGGGATGTAGCCCCGAAGTGTTAAGCCCTTCAGTTTCATCGAATCGAGACATTATATTCATACATTGTACTCCCTGCCCCGCCCCACCTTTAACCAAGTTATCAAGAGCGGAAAAAATTACGAGCCTTGATATACGGTTATCCACTTCGAATCCTATGTCACAATAGTTGGAGCCCGTAGTAACCATTGGGTTAGGGAGCTGGTGAACCCCTTCTCTGTCCTTAACGAGTCTGATATAGGGTTCATCTTTATAGAGGGAGCGATATATCCTCCAAACCTCAGAGTTTTCCAGAGGCTCTACAGGGAAGGTATGGGCTGTAGACAAAATCCCCCTCACCATACCCACCGCATGGGGTGTAAAAGCGATCTTCAGACGTGAAGAGGTTAGATTACTAAGCTCTTGCTCTATCTCAGCTATATGGCGGTGTCCTACAACTTTGTAGGCTCTGACGCCTCCTGCTCTTTCGGGGTGATGGGATGCTGGGGTCGGTTGAACTCCCGCTCCTGAGGATCCTGTCTTAACATCCACCACTATATGCCCCTCATCAATCGCCTTTTCCTTAACGAGTGGAGCTAAAGCCAGGATTACCACTGTCGCCATACATCCGGGACACGCCACTAGATTTGCGGATTTTATCGGATCTCGATGCAGCTCCGGTAAGCCATATACCGCCTTCTCTAAAAGTTCAGGATTCTTGTGAGCCCGTCCATACCATTCAGCGTAGTCCTCCGGATCTTTCAGCCTATGATCCGCGCTCATATCGACCACTCTAACGCCCTGCTCTAATAGCGGAGGTATATACTCCATGGCTGAGCCGTGGGGTGTGGCCGTGAAAACTATCTCGCATTGAGACGTTATCCCCTCCAAGTTGGGAGGTATAAATTTTAAATCTGTCTTCCCTCTAAGATTTGGGTGAAGCTTGAAAACGTATTTTCCTGCGTGAGCTCTGGAAGTGACTGCCTTCACTTCAACTTTAGGATGACTCAAAAGAATCCTAAGAAGTTCGCCTCCCACATATCCTGCAGATCCAATAATACCTACCTTAACGGTCATCCTAATCCCCTCTTATCTCTTGGCTAAATGCAATGCATAGTCTATCACCAAACTGGGTATGTCCACCCCTGTAGTTTGAGTTGTAGACTTGAATTCGGTGGTATAGTTTACCTCATGGACCAGCAGCCCTTTATCGTCTTCTAAAAGATCTATTCCGAAAACGCCTCCTCCAACGGCTTCAGCCGCCTTTATACTTATCTCCTCCAATTCGTTGGTTATAGGACAAGGTTCCGCTCGGCCACCTCTGGCTATATTGGTCCTCCAATCATCTGGGGCGGAGTATCGATACACCGCGGCTACCGCTTGGTCGCCCACGACGAAGCAACGTATATCCCTTTCAGGCTTCTCCACCATCTCTTGAAGATAATATATCTGGTATATAGGGAACATGAGCTCTCTATTCTCTATGAATGCTTTCGCAGTGTCGAGGTCTTTTAGAGGGGCTATCAGTCTTCCCCAACTGCCTATAACTGGCTTCAAGATCGCCGGGTATCCGAGCTCTTCTAAGGCTTTTAACGCCGGCCCTTTCGAGAAGGCTAGCATAGTCCTAGGGGTAGGTATTCTAGCTTTCGCAAGTGTAATTGACGTTAAGGCTTTATTTCCGCAGATTATTGCCGCTTGAAACGAATTTATAATCTTCACCCCTCTGCTTTCCAGTAAAGCCGCAAGATGCAACGCCCTGAAATAACTCATACATCTCTGTAGAATTACTTGTTCAAAACCCTCATCATCGGCGTTTGAGAGCTTAAAGTATCTATCCTCGGCATCATAGAGTTTCAGAGGGACCCCCCTTCTCTTAGCCGTGTCGATAAGCATCCGTTCGTCAGGTCTCGCTCTGTCGTATACCATCCCGAGCGTTGCCGTCAGAATTTATTCACCCCAATCTTCCCTTTCTAAAACTATCTTTTCTACTTTGATGTTGTCTTCATGAACCTCTTTGACCTCAAGTTCGAGGCCGCAATCGGGGCACGTGATAACTTCCCTTAACATCACGTCGTCGGGTGCTTCAACCTCGGCTCCACACTCGGGGCATGTTACTTTCTTTCCCATATCGCATCTCACCTTTAGGTTATTCGTGTCGTTTAGCTTCTAAACCTTTGTCGATTGAAGTTTAATCGATCAATAAACCATTAATAAACTTTGCTATTCGCTAACATTAAATTTGTAAAAAAAGAAATATGTAAAAAATATTTTGTTTAAATCATATTTATTAAAAGGATACTAAAAGATTGGTCAACTATCTTGCGAGGCGGACCTTATATGTAAAAGTCTGTTAGCAGCATCTATAACCGCCTCCACTCCCGCCATTACTATATCCTCCCTTACGCCTTTACCTGATACTACATGCCTATCATCGTCCATGAGCTTTATAGACACATTTGCCAGAGCGTCGCTACCCCCTGTGATAGAATCCAACTTGAAATCCACTAGCCTAAAATTAGCTACCTTCCTCATTACTCCTTGGAACGCATTCATAACGGCGTCAATCGGTCCAACCCCGAAATCCGAGTTTTTATACTCCACCGCATCTATCAATAGACGTATAGTAGCCGTTGGGGTGGTCTTATCGCCTGTAACCACAATCAAATCCTTAAGCTCTATACGCCTCTTCTCCGGTTTTATACTACCCGCTACAGCCTCAACTATGTAGAGTAGATCCGTCTCAGTAACCTGTCTGCCCTTATCTCCAAGCTCTTTGACTCTGACGAAAGCCTCGTCGAGCTGCACAGGGGAAAGAACTAAACCCATCTCCTTCAACATGGCCTCTATCCCATGTCGACCAGCATGCTTCCCCGCGACGATCCTCCGTCTATGTCCTACCAGCTCTGGAGGGAGGAGTTCATAGGTCTCAGGGGAGGAGAGGACACCATGAGAGTGTATACCGGCTTCATGAGCGAATGCATTATCACCCACTACGGCCTTGTTTGGTGGCGCCCTAATCCCCGTTAACTTGGATACAAGCTGGCTTGTACGGTAGATCTCCTTTAGATTTAAGTTGGTTTTAAATCCGTAGAGGGCGTAGAGAGCTAAGGCGACCTCCTCAAGGCTTGCGTTCCCCGCCCTCTCCCCTAGACCATTGATGGTTGCATGGATCTCCTCCGCGCCGGCTTCTATTCCCGCTAGCGAGTTGGCCACAGCCAACCCCATGTCATCGTGGCAATGGACTGCTATAGGCATGTCCGTTACCTTCCTGACATGCTTAACTACGTTATACATGGCACGCGGAACGGCAACCCCCACCGTGTCGGGTATATTTATTCTATCAGCACCGGCATCACTTACCGCGCGATAGACCCGACCTAGAAACTCTAATTCGCTTCTGGTAGCATCCTCCGCAGAGAACTCACATTTAAACCCATTCTTCTTTACCAGCTTCACACCTTCTACGGCTCTCTCCAATACTTCCTCCTTTGACAGTTTAAGCTTCTTTTTCATATGAACCTCCGATGTAGCTATGAAAGTATGGATACAATCGACATCACATGAGGCGGCAAGCTCTATATCACGCCTATTCGATCTGGCCAATGCCACTATCTCTGTATCCAAACCTTCATTTGCTACCATCTTCACCGCATCCAACTCACCTTTCGAGGCGACTGGGAATCCTGCCTCTATCATATCTACACCTAAAATGTCAAGTTGCTTAGCGATATCCAACTTCTCCTCTGGAAGCAATGCCACACCGGGAGTCTGCTCTCCATCCCTTAACGTAGTATCGAAAAATAGAACCCTTTCGGGGGTAATTATCTCATCCAGCTTTTCAAGGAACTTTCTCCATGCCATAAACTAAACCTCCTACAATACGATCTTCCTGCAAGATAAGTAAAATTCGATCATTAACAGTGATAAGGGGTAAAGCGTATACGTATATCCAATATATGGTTGTATATTCAGGCCTTGAGGAGAACGTGATCACTTCTTTTCACAGTTATCTAGCCTCCTTTTACGACGTTTGTAATCCATTTACATCTATATTGGTTTTTCCCTTAGATTTAAGATATGTATGTTAAAGCATGAACAGATTTACGTTTCGTATTTTAGGGTTCAAGATCTGCTGAGCTCGTTAATAAATTCTTAAAGCCTTTAATAGATAAAGGCGATTCAAAGTATCAATTTGGGAAGTTGAAAACTAACCAGTAAGCCGGGTGTATAGAAGCGGTGAGAGCAAATTCAAAGGTAATCTTGGCAACTCAAGTGGTTATAGGACTCTTGATGGTTGCAGCTGCCATATGGTATGTTGGGGTTCAGGGATTAGAGTCTACTTTAGCCTCTATCCGTATAGAATATATCGTGCTATGCTTGCTGGCTTATCTCCTTATGAACATCCTATTCGTTTTAAGGTTAATCCGTGTTTTAGGGTCGATGGGGTTCAGGATTGGCTTCTGGAATACCCTCCTAATACAGTTTGGAGGTATGCTCGCAAGCGACTTCACACCCGCAAGGTCGGGATACTTTGCAGTGCCTTTAATGTTGAGGGATAGAGGGATACCTGTGACAGCAGGACTTTCATCGATATTGGGCTGTCAATCCATCGAATTCTTAGTGAAGATGCTCGGTGGAGCTATGGCGATGGCTTATCTCGCGTCCAAAGTTAGGCTATCTCAGGATCTCTTCATACTCTCTATAGTAGGTGTAGCTTTGATGTTGTCCGGTGGCGGGTTGATAGCATTAGCTATGTGGTGGAGAAACGCGATAGGGATATTAAAGTATACGTATAAGATACCTCTCCTCGGTAGGTTTGCATCACTACTTTTTTGTAAGGTTTCAGAGTTTCAGAGGGAGGCTGAGAAAGTTAAGAACGTGATCCATGAGATCACTATGCTGACCGTGGCCTCCTGGATCGTAAAAGGATTCGAATGGTACTTTATAGGCTTAGCTTTGGGAGTGGATGAGATATCTTGGATGGGGTATTTCTTGATTCATCCGTTAGTTACTGCTTTATCCTTCATTCCATTAACGCCTTCGGGGTTAGGTTTTCAAGAGGGAGGCATAGTCGGCGTCTTCTACTTGCTAGGTATTGATCTTGAAGTGGGATTGGCTTTCGCAATATTAGCTCGTACTCTTCTTATATTAGAGGATTTGATAGGGATACATCCGATATCCAAAGTCGGTGTCAAAGCTCTTGAAAATGTTTCACAACGCATAAAATCTGATTAGGAACCTAATCCATATTCGTAAATAATTATCTGAAGTCATAGGTTTTATCTTTTCTTCAAGCTCCTTCTAATTGGAAAATAGTATTATCTTAATATTATTAAAAATATATTGCATTATGAATTTTTAACCTATCAATTAACAGGTTAACGCTTTTAAAGTTCTCAACCAATAATCTAGAAGGTTAAAATGTTTCAAGGTGGATGACTTGGAGTATTTGGATCCTCTAATCGAGAGAATGCCTAGTTCGGATTTGAAAGAACTTCAAGGTAAGAGGCTTCGCCAATTAATAGCATACATCAATGACTACCCTAGTTTTTACAGAAGAAGGTTTAAGGAGGATAAGACTGCTACAGGCAACATAAAGACTTTAAACGACATCGAAAAACTTCCTTTCAAATTTGACATTAAACGCGCGCGCGTATATAAATGAAAATTTTTTATCATAGAATAGAGCCTCTTGTAACATCGTAGTATTTCCCTTCTATAACTCCTTTAAATTGAGTTGTCTTTCGTTATATCGATGGTCTGGTAAGGCGTTTAGTCAATAATCAAAGTAGGCTTTGGAGTTCTTAGCGCGCGCTTAAGGTTCACCATGCGCTTTGCCTTCTCTTATGGGCACGCCTCGTTGCGTAAATTCCTCGACTCATGCAGTTTGGATTTAATGTAACAGTTACTTTTCGGGTTTACTCTGTCTTTCGATTATCATTTCACAGTAGGATTTCTTTTGAAGAGTTTGGACACTTATGTCTAGCTTCTTAAGTAGTGTTTGCAGATCAACTCGGCCTTGTTGGATGGCTTTAGGTTCTTCTGGCACTTCCTTCTCGAATTCCAGAAATTCTCCTAGGTTTTCTACTTTATCGAGGTGCACTTGAATGCCGTTGCACATGTAGATCTCTCGGTCCTTGTCTACGATAGCGCATATGGGGAGTACTTGGGACAGGAGCTCCTTCATGTCAGTCGGGTTTGGAACTTGAGCTTTCCATACTCTACTCTCCTTCGGGCCTCTAACGTCCTCGCGTTCGTAGAATATCAGGTGGGCTTTTTTGAGGCCTCCCAATTCGCGGATTTTTAGGCGTCCTCTGGGGACCGTGAAGTATGCGTCTACTTGGTGGTAGTGGCCTATGTATTCGCCTCCATTGTTTAGTAGGAGCTTACGAACGGATTCTCGGTCTTGTATTTGAGCTTTAAGTTCCACCATCGTCTTCGTCAAGATGCTCCCCCTTGTAGCAAGTTTGTATTGGAGTCTCTTTTTAATCTTCCTTTTCTCGATCTTTCTCCACGTCCACACTTCCGGAGTTACGTTAAAATCATGGTGGGCCCGGGGCGATTTGAACGCCCGACCAACAGGTTATGAGCCTGGCGCTCTGACCTAGCTGAGCTACGGGCCCAAGTGGCGTGCTTCGGTTACTATTGCTGTTTTTGAGGGGATTTAAACGTTTTCCGCATTTCCTACAAACAAAACCATTTCACGGTTTTCATGCCGTGCCTAAGCAGAATGAACGCTCGGTTCACGCTACATAAAGAAAGCATACATGAA
>CAYFVN010000046.1:0-13234 GCA_964346575.1 uncultured Candidatus Bathyarchaeia archaeon | reverse complement strand
CTAAACGACAGTTCTTTATCGCTACACCTTGAAGTGCCCCGAACTCCATCTGATTAAAGGTCACCTTGAAACCGTTTTTGTTCAGATAGCCTGCGATAGCTTCGCCAAGTTCTTTGTCCAAGAGGTACCTGTCCACACTATTGTACAGTGTTATTGGGCAAGGATTATCCGGACCGTATCCTGCGTCAGCCAATAGTTGTTTCGCTTTCTCTGGATCATAGGGGAACATCGGCTCGTTTCTGGCTGATGCGAACATAGTCCTGCAGGGTGGGCCTTCATGGAAGACTCCGTCTGCGGGCGTCACCACACCGTAGTACAACTCTTTAGAGATCGTCTTCTTGTCCACCGCGTAGTTTATGGCTTGTCGAACTCTTATGTCGTCGGTCGGCTCCTTTGCTGTGTTAATCCAGTAGTATATGTTGCGGTGATGTCTGTAAATATCTACTTCGAATCCCTTCCCTGTTAGCCTGTCAAGCTCAGCCGGCGGGGCATGAGTTATGTAATCGACTTCGCCCGTCTCCAGAGCTGTGACACGCGCCGTAGGATCGATGATGATCTTAACTATAATTTTGTCGAATTGGGGTGGGTGATCCTTGTTCCAGTAATCCTCGTTCTTTACAAATACTATTCGTTCGCCTTTTATCTTTTCAATGCATTTATACGGTCCTGTTCCGCAGAAGTGCGTTTGGCCAAAACCTTCTTTCAAGACTTCTTCTGGACAGGCACTAGGCAGATTATGTGTTTCGCCCATGAATGAGACCGCTGCCGTCACCGGCTTGTCAGCTCCAACGCGGAGGGTATATTTATCTGTCGCCTCGAAGTTGCGCAGTAGGCCAAGAGCGAACTTGGGGGTGGTAATGTTCGTCCAATGCGCTACCCTATTGAGGTTCCACGCCACGTCATAAGCAGTAAGCTCACGACCGTTGTGGAACTTTACGCCCTCACGGATCTTGAACTCCCAAGTCTTTTCATCAACTGGCTTCCAAGATTCAGCTAGCCAAGGCTCGGTTTCCAGTTTACCATCGACCAAAGTCATCTTTATCAAAGGCTCATAGATGAGCCTTTCAACTGAGACTTCGATGTTAGTCTTGATTATTCCAGGGTCGAGGGCACGTGCATCTCTAGGCATACCAATATTAAGCACCTTCTCTTCTGCCTCGGGCGCCAACATCGTAGTGTAAGCGTAATATCCGCCGATCCCCGCAACGACTATTATGATTATAGCGATCACGGCCATAGTCAATCTAGTTATCGCTTTTTTTCCCAAATTTTTTCCTCCACTCAATCTTTTACAGCTACGGGGTATAAAAGACTAACGATGGTCGATACATATGTGCGAAGATCGTTATTGCTTAACAACAAACCATTGATGAGTAGTGAGATGGAACCTCAAAGACCATTCTTCAGTTTTTTGTCCTACCAATTAAGACGGCCCATTCACCGGTGTTTATCGCAGGCTGGCTTCTAACTCCGAATACGATGCCTTCTATAGGCGCAGTTAGCCGTTCAACCTCTTCGAAGAAGAGATTTTCAATGCGGGCCAGTACATCGCCCTTCGCAACTCTACTCCCCAGTTCAATGGGATATAGAAGCCCTCCTCGCGTCGGTGTGACCCATCTACCCTCAACAATCAACTCTTGGCTTTCAGCTGGCTCCGGTACTCCCTTAATCATTCCTAAATGTTTCATCACGTTCACGACTCCTCGGTAAAGAACTTTAACGTGTTCCTCAGTGATAACTCCACTACCACCGGCTTCCACCGTTATGTTAGGGACGCCCTTCCTAGCCGCTTCAATTAACGAAAGCCCTCTCAAGAATTTTCCACCTGCGATCCATTCTTCTGAATTTTCCCAAACAAGTCCCGATCCAAAGACTTGGGCTAAACCCCCAGATCTTTTTTGCACTTCTCCTCCAATTTTATAGTACATAGCATAGGGGCTAAGTTTTAAGACAGCGCCACCGTCGTGGATATCTATAAGGTAATCTACCTGACTCACAATTTCGCTTAACAATTTATAGGCAAGTCTATCCGTGACGGATCCATCCGGATCCCCCGGAAAAACCCTGTTCAAGTTTTTATAGTCGATGTGGGATATCCTATCACGAGCTTGGAAAGACATTAGATTTGCCACTGGCACCATTATCATCGATCCACTTAGTTCTTGAGGATCGATGTTCAAAGTAACTCTTCGAAGGGCCTCGATTCCATTATATTCGTCTGCGTGGATGCCCGCGAACAGGCCTAATCTGGGTCCTGGTTTGTCTCCATTCATCAGTATAAGGGGTATATCGAGAGGAGATCCGTCTGTTCTCTCTCCTATGTTTAATTTTCCGAAACTCTTATCCCCTGATTCCACAGAAAAAGATCCTATTCTTAAAACATTTTTCATCTTATTCACCTTTAAGGTTGAACATATAACGATTTCTCCCGTTACAGTATATTAATTTAAATAATTGGAAAAAGGTTGAAAGCGAGGGCTAAGCTACCTGAGGCTTGGCTTTAATCGATCGATCCAATAATACATCAACTAAGAAAATATTAAATAAGTAATACAGTCAAAATCATCTGAAGATAAAATGCGAGAGATAGAGATATCATTCTTGAAGGAGAAGGTTACGGCAGTTTTATTAGATAATGAGGCCCCTAGCACGTGCGATGTTTTCTGGAAATGCATGCCGTTTGAGAGCATTGCAACTCACGCTAAGCTTGCGGGGGAGGAGATTATGATACATTCACCGATCTTCGCCGAACCTGAGAACGAAGTTACACAGCAAGATCCGGGCAACATTTGTCTCTGGACAGGTAGACAGATAACTTGCATATTCTACAATAGCGTCCCAGGTCTTGGTCCAGTGAGCCTGTTTGCAAAAGTCACTGAGAACCTAGAGGGGTTGAAGACTGCTGGAAGAAGGATATGGTTGAAACAAGGGGAACGAGTTTCGTTTCGAAGGAAGATTTAGTTTCCGGATGGTGAATCATTCATGAAGCAGTTGTTTAGAGATGTTTTGGAGGAGATCAGGAGAGAGCGCCTAAGAGTGTGGTTGACCGAACCGGATGAGATCAGGGAAGCTAGAAAGCTTAAGGGGACGTATGGTAACCGTTATGGTCCCCTCGAATACGCTAGGTGCGATTTACATGGTTGGGCTGATACGTTGTCTTGTTTGCGCGTATCCTGTAGAGATGAAGACGTTGGCTTGACGAGTCTCAAGGCTATTACGAGGGTCATTCTAGACTTTTACGCTGGAAGAATGAACGGATACTATAAGCAATATACTGTTGAACGTGTCTTAAGGAACGCCAAGGCAGCCCTTGATTGCGTTGAAAAAAAAGAGGAGTTTAAACAGTTGATGGAAGAGCTGCTTCTCTATATAGGGAAGTTAGGCTGGTGGTATGAAATGGCAGTCCCTTGGGTGGAATTGAATCAGCTTTACGAAATTCTTACGCCTGAATGACGTAAGATTCCAATGTGTAATATTAATTGTTTCAGAATAGTCAAAGTTATAATAGCCGTCGTTTCGTGATGAGATGGCTTATACAACTTTGTCGGGTAAAGCGTAGTTCACGATTCTCCTCGCATCCTCGAATTGCTCCTTCCTTAATGAAAACTGCAGTTTTCCCCGTTTCCCGTTTGATTTGAGAATTTTAAACTTCAATTTTGCTTCAAAAAAGTCTTTCTTGACCTCCAGCGAAACAACTTCACTGTAACGTATGGAAAAATTTCCCTTGTGTGTTCGAAGAAGTTCATCGGGTGATTTCCCATCGAATTCAAGTCTCCTTTGTTCAATCATCTTTCCCGCTCGAGCTTTAGCCTCCCTCTTTCTCAAAGCTCCTCCAACTACCAGTTCTGATAGTTCTGAAAGGCCTAATCCTTTTCGTATATATAGGTGAGTCAGATCGGATGGATGAAGGACAATAGCTGCAATGACACTTTCCTTCGCGAAGAAGAGGTCGTAAATGGTGTCATATGTATGCCCCCTTACACCCTCAATCACCCCTAGAACCCCCTTCAATTGATGTCACGTCCTAATTTCAGAAGGCGATCAAAGATAAGATTCCCGTAGATCGATCAGACAAATATAATATTAGTAATATTATATGATCGATATTTGATGTTTTTCTCCTTTAAGACTTCTACACTTACGCGCGTTAATTGAGTTCCAGCAAACTTATTTTTTCTCTCTAAAGTAAGGGAGAACCTTGGTACCGATGAGTTTCATCGCCTCTCTCATCTCTCTCTCCGGTGGACCCCAGTATCCTACATTCTGGAGAAGCATTAGAGGGAAATACGTTGCACCGGCTTGAATGTATCTTTCGATTTTCTCTATGCAGTCATCAGGTGTACCCCAGATTGATACTTTTTCAGCTGCTTCGATCGGGACCTCCTTCATCTTCTCCTTTATTTTCTTTTCAGTGTCGGGGGAATACGTGACATGGGCGAAATCGAATTCGTGAGTCGGCATAGGATAACCTAGTTGCTCCACCCTTTCAGGCGAAAACAGGAGGTATAACCTTACTCGATCAATAGCTTCTCTGGCGGCTTCACGATCGGATGAGATTGCAGTGAAGGTGTGTGGTGCTACTGTTATTTCGCTTATGTCTCTTCCAGCTTTTTCAGCGCTCAGCTTAATTATGTCTAGGTCCCTGCTGAGAGTTTCGGGGGCGGCCCTAAAAGGTATCCAACCGTCCGCTAGTTCTCCCGTAAGTTTTAGTGCAAGATTGGAGTTTGCAGCTATCCAGATGGGGGGATGTGGTTCTTGGAGAGGCTTCGGCTTTAGATACGCTTCATGGAGCTTATAGAGATCTCCGTCATAATTCACCCTATCCTCAAGCCACAACCTCTTTACGATTTCTATCGTCTCCCGCATTCTTTTGACCGGCCTGGTCCAATCGATTCCATAGGGATCACAGTTCATGGCTTCGCCGCCACCTATCCCCATGATCAACCTTCCATTGGAGATTGTGTCAAGAGTCGTGGCGGTCTGGGCTAGAATCGCGGGATGTCCAAACCTCGAGGGGTAGGTGACGCCTACACCGAGTTTTATCCTTTCGGTCTCCATGGAGATGGCTCCGAAGACCGTCCAGACTTCCAGGCAGTCCGGCGGGGTGAAGGGGAGGAGAACATGATCCCCCATCCACACCGAGTCTAAACCATACTTCTCGGCAAGTTTCGCAACCTCCAGAATTCTATTCAAAGGAGATAAAGGAGCATAAACCCCAAATCCTGCTCCCATAAGTATCACCGATCCTTTACCATCAAATCCGTATTAGATAACGTTTATGGCGTGGGTGTGAGGATCTTCCTATAGCTGGAGATAGCTAAACAATATCTGGGATTGTTGTGAGGCGCGCGCGTTTGAACTATGTATGGAGTATATGATTTTTCCTGGGCTTGTTTTATAGTTTTGGGGCGACCTCCTTGAGGAATAGGGTTGCACAGTCGGGTCTTGGGAAGTCTAGGAACCTGAGTATGAATAGTTCTACGCCTAGATCGGCGTATTCGAGGATCCTATCCCTCACCATTTCAGGGGTTCCCACGATGAATCCCTCCCTATTTTGGGGATCGTAGAGCGGGTTTCGAATCATTATCTCTTCGGCCTCCCCCTCTGTTGGGGCTGTAGAGAAATTGATGGGCAGTGTCTTCTTGATCTCCGCCGGATCTCTTCCTGCTTCTTCGCAGTATTTATTTAGGATTTCAAGTTTTCTCTTGAAGTTTTCCGGGGCGATCAGGGGGGTGTTCCACAAGTCCGCGTGTCTGGCGACGACCTTGAGCATCAGCTTCTCACCTCCCCCTCCTATCATTATTGGAGGAGGCTTCGGTCTAGGGTGGCAGTGGGCATCCTCCACCTCGTAGTATCGGCCTTTCATGGTAGACACCCCTCTTATGAGCATCTCCTTCACTATCCTCACAGCCTCTTCCAGCTGCTCTATCCTTACCCTAGCTGTGGGGAAGGGGTAGCCGTAGCTGTTATACTCGGGCTCGTTCCACCCTGCGCCCATGCCTAGAATCAACCTTCCACCCGTGAGTGCTTGGAGGGTGGCGGCCATCTTAGCGAGGAGGCAGGGATTACGGTATGAATTGCAAAAGACCAAGGAGCCGAAGTTCAGGTTCGGATATAGAGCTGAGAGATAGGAGATCGCCGTGAAGCATTCTAGAGTATCCGCCTCCCTGGGTATGGTTTCGAGCCATGGGAATAGGTGGTCCTCGATCCAGGCCGAGTGAAAGCCGTCTTTGAACGTGTCCAAGTATCTGGTGATCTGGTTGAGGAATGAGACTCCCCGACTTTCGTCGAGGGGGAAGCTTGTGATCCTCAACCCGAACTGTAGACCAGTTCTCCTCATTTGATATTCTCTCCTATGAAAAGGGTTGAAAAGTTTTAGATTACATCTAGTGAACTTCTATTAAAAACTTAATATTTTAATAATGCGCGCTGATCAAGAGCTCGCTCCTTTTAGGTGAAGTGAGGTAAACTAGAAACGGTATAGGAAACAATTTATCAAGATTGAACCTTAATTCTTCGGGGGGATACGGGATGAGGATTGAAGAGATAAAGATTGAAGATTTGGATCCTGAAAAATTTGTAGAGCGGAAGGTGGAGGAGATCTCGTCTATTGTCGGAGATGGTTCAGCTATCAACGCCTTATCCGGCGGCGTGGACTCCTCTGCGGTTACCATGCTTGGCCATAAAGCGTTGGGTGAACGACTCAAGACCTACTTCATCGACAATGGATTGATGAGAGAGGGGGAGCCGGAGCGGGTGGTTTCGGTATTCGAGGGTCTTGGAGTCAGGGTTGAGGTGATGAACGCCCAAGGGCGGTTCTTCGAGGCTTTAAAGGGTTTAAGGGATCCCGAGGAGAAGAGGGAAGCCATCACTCGAACATTTTACACCGACGTTTTCGGGAGAATGGTGAGGGAGAGCAGTGTGAGATATCTCTTACAGGGAACGAATTACACGGATATAGAGGAGACCGTAGCCGGAATTAAGAGGCAGCACAACGTCCTCGAGCAGCTTGGAATCGATACGGAAGACAAATATGGATACAGAGTTATAGAACCACTGGTACAGCTTAGAAAACCGGCTGTAAGGAGCGTTGCGAAGGCCCTAGGCTTACCAGAGGAGATTTATGACAGGCCCCCATTTCCAGGCCCTGCCCTCGCCGCGAGGATAATAGGCGAAGTCACGCCTGGGAGAGTGGAAACCGTAAGGAAGGCCACGAGGATAGTTGAAGAAGAACTGTTTAACGTGAGAGCGTTCCAGTATCTTGCGATCCTCCACGAGGACAGAGCCACCGGGGTAAGGGAGGGAAGGAGAGATTACGGCCAGCAGATCGAGGTTAGATGCTGGAACAGCGTAGACGCAAAGACGGCGTCGCCTACAGAACTCCCTTATGAGGCCCTGAACAGGTTGGCGGAGAGGATAACCGGAGAAGTTTCGGGCGTTGTGAGCGTGACGTATAATATTACGAGGAAGCCCCCCTCGACAATCGAAGCTGTCTAGCCGAGGCACGTGTCAAAGGATCAGCCACTTCAGACCCTGTGTGAGGAAGTATATGCCTAGGGCGGTCATGAAGAGCCCGAGGGATATCGATATCTGCCTCTGCCTTGGATTCACGAATCTCTTATGACGATGTACGATGAACGAGACGAATATGTAGTATGCAAAGTCAGACGTCCAATGCCCGATGGTCACGAGTACAACCCCTAGGATTCCCATAACCTCCAATCCCTTCAGCAGTAGGGCTAACCCGGCGGTCGCCCACCACGGGGGGTGTGTAGGGTTGAACGCCGTATAGAATAGGCCTCCGCCAAGCGAGGAGTTCACCCTCGACCTCTCCATCTCCACCTCGCCGGTTCTTCTCCTAATCATTCCGATACCCATTATGGCTAAAACGAGTCCACCCGCCAGATAGATTATCTGGCTGTTCCCCTCTATTATCCAGCCGAACCCGACGAGGATCAGGAGGATTATTGCGAACTCCCACAATACGTGGCCTATTATCACGTAGTGACCTGTGACCCTCCCCTTCTTGGAGGTGTCTAGCACGGTGAAAGCTAGTAGAGGGCCTGGAATTACAGCGCCGCTGAGCCCAACCATAAGACCAATAGAGATCAGAGCTAGAAACTCAAACATCATCGGCGGCTACTCTACTCTTCTTTCTCCGTAGTGCTTTGTGGGTTAATTTAACTTTTACTGGGGGCTTTGCTCTTCTACGCTTGTGGTCTAAAGGTTGAAGTTGAGATGCTTATAAAGCGTGTTCAAGGATGCCGGGGAACAGCCGATGATAGAGGGTCTTCGCTGTGATGGATGAACGCTACTGGCCCATCGAACTAGAAAAAAAGAGGGGGGGTTGTTTAGACTCTGTTGACGACAGCCAGGAAACTCAGCCAGTATAGAGTATCTCCGACACAGAGGGGACCTCTAAGCCCGACCCCCAGCCTTCCACGTCGTACTCCAGCTTTTCCTCCGAGACGGAACTCCCCGCCTTGAACTTCGCCCTTAACACCTACGAACGCGCCTTTGCCTTTTTCCATCTTCAATCCGCCCTCAGCGGTCGTCATAGTGAATTCTTCCCCGTCTATCTCTATGGTCCCACTCTCCACTTGGAACTTGAACCCGTGTTCTCCAACCTCTGTGACTTTAATGGTCATCGTTAAAGATGCGTCCTTACTCGATATTTCCCCGTTTTCTGCGAATATAGCAGCGCCGCGCACCGATGTTACGGTCAATACATCGTCAACATTGACCCGCTCCTCGAGTGGGGTTGCGGACGTTACGGCGGTAAAAGCGGTGGATGCGGCGAGTCCAATGATCAGAGCTGCCATGAAGATCGAGATAATTTTTAATTTATTCATCTTTTTATCTCCTTTCCTTTTTGACAAAGAGTAATATGATGAAAATATATAAATCGATTGAATGAATCGTCTATATGAATCATAAATCTATAGAATGGACTGTAACTAAAATCTAGAGACAATTCAAACCTTGTCGCGCGCGTGCTCCCTGTGCCGTATGGAAAAAATATGCAGGGTCACATCCTCTGGCTCGCGCTAGGATCTCGTTTCAAGGATAAATCTGAGTTCAATATACGAGAAATCTTCAACCTGTTTGTTGTAGAATAAAGAGAAAAAGTGAGATTAACGTGCGAGCTTCTATCTGCTCTTGTCGCTCCATGTCTTTCCTTTGTAGCAGATCCAGTTCCAGCAAGTTTGACAGACCGCCTTTAATTTTCCTCTGAACAATATGAAGAGATGCACGTCTAATTTGTCGCATCCTCTTCGCCAGGGATTATCGCACACTTTCAGTTTCCTCCATCCCAGCGAGCTCGCACACTAATCCAATCAGTTGTACAATGATCAAACCGATAAAATATAGGGAGTTTCCTGAAAGTTATCGGCAACTTCTTGGTTTAGCGAAACAGCGCGCGCGTTTTTTCCATCTTTGTCTATTGCAGTTGGTTTAATGCTTTGTTGTTGGAGGAGCTCTTCAGCATGACGTTTAAATATCATTCCGATACACAAACCCACCATGAAACCTCGAAGAATCCTCTCAGTGTGCGGTATCGCTGGACCGATTATATTCGCAGTTATCGTTCTCACACTCGGTTTTCTCACACCTGGCTACAGCCATGTTCGAGACTTTATGAGCGAGCTCGGGGCGGTAGATGCCCCGTATGGGTTTGTAATGAGCTTTGCAGGGCTTGTATTGTTAGGCATTTTAGTGATTGCTTTTTCAGTGGGATTACATCGAGGTATTAAAGAGGGTTCGGTGATTGGACCTGCGCTCTTGGTTATGAGTGGTTTTTCACTGGCTGCAACAGGGGTTTTCCGCTGCGATCCTGGCTGCATTGACATCTCCCTTATTGGCAGGTTGCACTCGGCCTTTGCGATGCTTGCAGGATTTGCATTCATAGCGGCAATGTTTTTCATTGCGTTGCGGCTGAGAGATGACAGAGATTGGAGGAGTTATTGGGCGTATTCTGTAGCGACGGGTGCGTTGACTTTTGTCTTCTCACTCCTCCTTATGAGTGCAGGTGATTGGGCTGGGCTTATGCAAAGGATTTCGATGGGCTTGCCGCTCCTGTGGATGGAGGTTATGGCGATCAGACTTTTCAGATTAAAACGAGGGGTAAAGTAGAATCCAAAACACGCGTGCCTAAGTAAATATCATGTATAAATCATTCATAAACGTAAAGTATCCCTAATTTAAAAGTGATCGGATATCTATGTCTCGTCAAGGTTTGGTGTTCTAATCTTGTTGAGGTTATTTGCGTTTCTCACCATCGACTTCTTTATGGAGCTTGTGGATGCCGTCATAGCCCTGTTGATCGGCTACTTCGCTTTCAAAGGGTTCAGAGTGACCAAAGAGAAGATCTTTCTCTACCTCCATTTCAGCTTCACTCTACTGGGAGTTGGTTTATTGGCCCACGGATTGACGACTCGGATGCTACTTTTAAGGCCCAGCAGATTGGCGATACCCATAGTCAACTTCGGTTACATCATTTACTTCATCACGGAGTTGATAGCTTACAGCCTGCTCATCTTCGCTTATATACAGCAGACGAGGAGTCTGGTCTCGTATATGAGCATGATAGCCCCACCGGCCTTGATCCAGTACAACCCAGTTTTCGAGCGCGTGCGCGTGAACTTGATCCAATACAACACCATTTTCGAGGTTGTCATCTTCTGTTTAACCGCGTATATAACGGTTCAATGCGCCGTGAACTATGGTGTAAGGAGGGATCATAACTCGCTCCTCGTCTCGGTCGGGTTTGCCTTGATAGCCGCCAGCCATGCAGTATTCCCATTGGCTAGATCCAGCGGGATACTGCTTTTAACGGCTCACACCCTACAGTTAATCGGTTTCGCATCTCTTCTGGCCATGCTGCTGCGGGTGTCGTATAAGAAATGAGCTTTAAACCGGCGAAGTATCGTTCGGAGATTAAGATCCTAGCGGATATTTTGAGGGTTATCCGCCGGGAGAGGGAGGCCAAGCCGACCAGAATCCTCTACAAAGCCAATCTATCCTACGATAGGTTGATTAAATATCTGGAAAAATTGAGGTCGATGGGGTTGATCGACGAGTTAGAGGGACGATCTAAGAGTTACGTGCTGACCCATAAGGGCTTCGAGTTCCTAACGGAATTCGAGAAGTTCGAGAAGTTCGCTGAGGCTTTCGGCTTCATACTTTAATGCTCTAATACCTGTTTAACTCGACCGTTTGAAACGGGCTTTAAAGGCTGGTTTTGGATGTAGCTTGAAAGCGTGTCCCCGAACGTTATTGGACGTATTTCTAATTCGACGGACTCCTCGGCCCTTCGTCTTATGCCATTTCCTCATTCGCCAGTATCTCGACGGTCCAGCTTGCCGTCAACCCCACCACCTCGGTGCATTTATCCTTGTGAGCTCCAGCCTTCGTGAACTCCTCCACCTCGAGTGGATCCCATAAGTTGAAGGACCTGCCGAAAATCTTCTCTTGAACATCTCTGCAGATGCAGCTTCCATACTCCTCAAGGAAACGATCCAAGAGCAGCTTGGCGAGGAGAAAAGCTTTATCACGCTTCCTTCCGAGATCCTTGAATTCGCCTCTCTCCCTTCCATGTAGAACACCTATGGCCATCACACCACCCGCCAGAGCGCCGCACGCACTTAACCCGCTCCTCGCCAACCCTCCGGCTAAACCGGTGGCCGCCTTAAACGACTCATCGCTCCTCAGGCCTAGCGTATCCATCACCGCAGCGAATACGCATTGAGAGCATCCGCCATACTCCCTCTCATATTCGAATCCAAGTCGATAGGCTTTCTCGCGTAAACCCTTTCCATCCAACTCAACATACACCTGTTGACTTCACTTCAAACTTATTACTTTCCTCTTAAACTAATTCATCTTGTACACTGCAATATGGGCTGGGGGATATGTTATCCAGGATGGAGGCCTTAGAACTAGTTAAGGCTAACGTCTCCAAGAGGAACTGGGTGTTCCACATGTTGGCCGTCGAGGCCATAATGAGGGGGCTGGCGGCATACTTCAAGGAGGATGAGGAGGAGTGGGGGCTTCTCGGATTGGTGCATGACATAGACTTCGGCATCACCGAGAAAACGCCTGAGAGACACGGATCAGAGGCCGAAGAGATCTTAAAGGAGAAGGTTTCTGGGGATATAATTGGAGCCATCAAGGCTCACAACCATGAATACACGGGGGTTAGACCCGAGTCGAGGATGGAGAAGGCCTTGATCGCAGCCGACGCCGTTTCGGGGCTGATCATCGCGTCCGCCTTAGTGATGCCGTCAAAGAAGATAGGGGAGGTCACGGTGAAAACCTTGGAGAAGAAGTTCAAGCAGAAAGACTTTGCCAGGGGCGCGGATAGGGGTCGAATTAGACTACACGAGGAGATAGGACTCTCGAGCGAAAAGTTCTTCGAGATATCGTTGGAAAGCATGAACAGGATAAGCGGATCCATCGGACTTAAACTCAAAGAAACCTTAGTCATGCCTCAAAGGAAAAACCTTGCTAAATCAAATGCAAGTCAAAGTACCTAGATTTATCACATAAATTTCCTCACTTATATCTTCATGTATATTTAACGTATATATATTTATATCTTAAAGTATATATTATTAATTAGCATGTTCCAAATAGTTTGTCCTCTATGCGGAAAATCCAGTGTCGCAGATCTCTATGACCCAAGCGAATTTGACTACGATGTTTACGGCAAATTCGTTAAGAGTTTAGGTCGAGGAGGGGGTTTTGAACATTCAGATAGAACGTCGATCTTGGGGGATGAAGATTCTCGTGAAATTTTAGAGGCTATGGCTCGTCGTGCGTTGATCATAGTCAAGATGCTCTACGACCAAAAGTACTTGACAAATGAAGATCTTCAAGAGATATTTTGTGAACCCGATGAGTAGCCAGGTAAAACGAGTCAATATTTTGAATATAATAATCTGCATCTTTTACACGGAAAGACTTTTGCCTATAGACTTAAGACAATAAATATCTGACTAGCGCGCGCTAACAATTTTTTACTTTGAACGCAACAAATAGTCGCTTTACATCTGCCTTAGTGCGCTTTAAATAAACATGTAAAGATCATAAAGAGATTAATCAAAGTTGAATAATCGTTTTGATTGGTCCTATTAAAAAATTTTGGTTGCTGCTGTTTGCAGTTATTACTGTTACTAATATTATCAACTGTTTGCAGTTGCACGCGTTATCGTTATATAAACGCCTTAGATAA
>CAYFVN010000045.1:0-2060 GCA_964346575.1 uncultured Candidatus Bathyarchaeia archaeon | reverse complement strand
ACATTCCGGACAACTGTATGTCTTCCTCACCAAGTTCTTCTCAGTCATCATACCTGTTTCACTTCTCTTTCGAAGATTCCTCCAAGAGAGCATTTTACGCGCGAATTTAGATTTCGAAGCGAAATCTTCTAGCGCCTTCTTGGCGTTCCAAAGCGCGCCAACCCTTCAGGCCATTCGTATTACGTTTCTGATGGCCGATATGCGAGGAAGAATCTACCCTTCTCACGGTCTAACGAAATTGATATTATTCGATTTCTACGAAAGTTTCTGGGCGTAGATAGAATCTACAATCTCCCTCTCAGATATATATAACATCGTTATATATAAATTTAACGTTGTTAAAATATTTTCGTGTGTCTCTCCCTCAATAAACCCCGTTTACCACGTAAGATACATCCGCTCCGGATACGAAGGTTGCTAAGCACTAGATATTTATAAGCCATGTGATACGCGTCTATCCTCAATCCAACACTTTCACTCTTGACACGTACAACACATGGGGCACCGTCTACAGCTTTTGCACCGCTTCTCTCCAATGATAAGTCTACCGCACTGAGAACATGGAACAAAAGCCATTTAGAATCTGTAGATTAATTGCCAACTTCAAACTAATAAACTTTAATGACTGGAGATCAAGTTTAAAAGCAGTGGAAGACTGGGTTTTCATGTCAGTTCTCTCAACGATCATATGTAAAATAAAATTCTTGGAGGTGGAATGAACGAAAACTGGGGGCTACCAACGTTTTCTAACACCCGATTTCAAGCCTTTCAACCCCTTAGAGCTGGCCAGTGAAACAGAGAAGAGGGTGACAAGGCAGGGAACCGAAGGGTTGGAGAGGAAGTATGTCGGTATTTACTCCGCTCCTGTATACGGTGGGATCTCCACAGGATACGCGGCGGGATGCTGTTTACGCTGTGTATACTGCTGGACCAACTGGTCGAGAGACTTCCCCGAAAACCTCGGCAAATTCTATTCCCCAAAGGAAGTTGCCCACGAATTATGTACGGCAGCCGAAAACGGTATAACAAGCCCCGGATGGGAACAATTTAGACGTCTCAAGGTCAACAAACTTCGACTCTCAGGCTGCGAACCAACTATCGGAAAAGAGCATCTAATATCGGTATTAGAATACGTAAAACGATCGAATTATCCGCTGTTTATACTTGAAACGAATGGAATACTAATCGGCGACGATAGAAACTATGCCAGAGAGTTGGTAGAATTTGTGGATAAGCTCTACGTTCGTGTATCCTTCAAAGCCGCAACCCCTGAATATTTCACCCAAAGAACTGGCGCCATAGGTGAGTACTCCGAGCTACCGTTCAAGGCTTTTAAATACTTGTTAGATGAGGGGATCAACACGCGTGCGGCGGCAATGACCGACTCTAGAATCATGCCCGAGGAAGAGAGAAAGACGCTTATCCGTAGGCTGGGTGAGATCGACCGACGAATCTCAGACCGCCCTGAAGATTTGGAGGAGGAGCTGATCGATGCATATGACACGACAATACATCGATTAAAAGCCGCGGCCGATCAAGACTACGCATTAGAACTCGAAAGAAAGATTAAAGCCGAACACTTATAGTGCGAATTACGTCGCGTAGATTATTAAAGTCGCGCAGATAATATGAGCAAAGAATACCCGATTTAACTCGTTAATGCGATTTCAATTTCAGCCTTTGAAAATAGTCGATCGGGAGAATCATTTATGACACGCGTTTCAAAGCGGTTGAACGAACGTTGTCGAAGCTGCGGTTTCTGTAAACGTAGTATTGAATGCCCGGGCGAAAATGACTGTACTGGATGTGGAGCTTGTGTTAAGGCTTGCCCGTACAAGGCGAGATTACTAGAAAAACGTCGTGAGAAACCTCGAAACATCAGTATCTTAGTAGACGGTGAATCCCATATTGTCCCTAAGAGGATAACCGTCTTGAGGGCCCTAGAGTTTATAGGGCTCAAAGCTTCCATGCTTCCTGAAGAGGCAATTCAATATGCAGATTCCGTAGTAATTGGGGAAGCTGAGAATACTTGGCCGGTTTTAATAAATGATTTTAAAAAG
>CAYFVN010000044.1:0-10850 GCA_964346575.1 uncultured Candidatus Bathyarchaeia archaeon | reverse complement strand
TATTATTACCCTCTGCCTCGCTCCACCGCTTATCTCTAAGACATATCTATCTGCCAGATGCGAGAGCCCAGCGATCTCCATGGGTTGCTCCGCCATTTTGATATCTATCGGCTTCTCCGTCTGAAATCTAGACAGATGGGGATTTCTCCCCATCAACACGACCTCGAAACAAGTGAAATTGAAGGCCGTCTCAGAATTTTGGGGAATAACTCCGACCTTCTTTGCGACTTCCTGGGGAGCCATCTGATAAACGTCGTTTTCATCCAGAAATACCGATCCAACTTGAGGCTTCAAGACTCTACTCATGGTCCTTAGTAGCGTTGTCTTTCCAGCACCATTCGGTCCCAAGATACCTATGAATTCACCTTCTTCGGCAGTGAACTCTACACCTTTCAGTATCTCGTTCGAGGAGTAATAGCAGTCTACGCCCTTCACTCTCAACAGGACCATAATCTTCTCCCCTTAGAAGGAATATTTACCCCTTTTCGATCTTATCAAATATACAAAGAACGGACCACCGAAGAGGGCTGTAACTATCCCCACGGGAAGGTCTGCAGGAATAAAGATTACCCTAGCGATACTATCACATAAAGTCAGGTAGATCGCTCCCATAAGGACCGACGAGGGAATCAATACTCTATGGTCAGAGCCTACTAGAATCCTTGTTATGTGAGGAATAATCAATCCTACAAATCCAATCAGGCCACTGATGGAAACCGATGTAGCCGTAACGAGAGCTCCAATCGCTATCAATATCATCTTTGTTCTCTCAACGTCAACTCCGAGATGTTGAGCCTCTTCATAGCCTAAAGTCAATATATTAAGATCTCTTGCAAAAAAATATGAAAGGATCAGGCCTAAACAGGCTGTTGGGAGTATAGACCATACGTCACGCCATTCCACCATGCTGAAACCTCCCATAAGCCAGAATACAAGCCTATGCAGTTCGACACCGGCTTTAAATTGTAGGATCGAGAGAATGGCGGACAGAAAGATACTTACGGCTATTCCCGATAATAATAGGGTTAACACTTGAACCTGTCCACCGACCTTTGATATATTATATACAACGAATACGGTTGCCAACGCCAATAGAAACGCCATAATCGTGACGGTGTCCAAACCAAAAAACTGGAATCCTATTCCAAGAACAATTGCCAAGGCTGCTCCCAAGGCTGCTCCTGAACTAACCCCGATGACGTAGGGATCCGCCATCGGATTCTTGAAAATACCTTGAAAAATGACTCCTGCATTGGACAATCCCATACCCACCAGTATGCTGGCCGCAATTCTCGGAAGCCTAATCTCTGTAATTATCAGCTTCTCCGCCTCGGTGTAACTAGGGTTTATAACGGGTTCTCTGGGAAACGGATTTATGCTAAGAATGATGTGCAATATTTTTGTCCATGAAATACTTGCGTAGCCGACATTAAGAGATGCTATTACAGTAATTATCAACAGAATAACCAGTGTTAAGAGGATTTGTCTCCACTTGGAGTAACGTCTTAAATACTCCGCCAATCGATCCATCTACCATTTCTTCGATCTGGTTGGATAATCCAACCAAACCTTTAATAAACGACCCCATCTATTTAAAACCATCGTAATAGCGCATGCACGTGATATCAAAACATCCATCCGTATAAACAGAAAGGCGATGGAAAATGAAGTCCCCCTCCCAGTTAGCTAGAAAAGAGGTTAGAGAACTACATCAGTATGATCACGGCGGAGAGGTATGGGAAGTATCAGACTCAGATAAAATAGATGTCTTAGACTTCAGTTCAAACATTAATCCTTTAGGCATCCCAGAAAACATAAGCGATGTTCTACACCAAAACTTCTGGAGAATTCCTTTCTACCCAGACCCTGAATCAAAAATGCTGAGAAAAAAGATATCAGAGAAATTCAAATTGAACTTTGAAAATATACTGATGGGAAATGGCTCCTGTGAACTCATATATCTGTTTACTGAGGCTTTCATAAGAAGCGGGGATACGGCTGCCACGATCTCTCCCACATTCACCGAGTATGAAAAGGCGGTGTTGAAGGCTGGAGGACGAATTCAATACGTCCCGATGGTTGATAACTTCAAATTTAACTCGGATCTTTTCCTTAGGAAAATTCCACCGGAAACAAAGATGATCTTTATTTGTAATCCAAATAATCCGACAAGTTCCCTAATCGGTGTAGATGAGCTCATAGAGATCGTGGAATATGCTTTAGACGATGATATAATGGTCTTTTTCGATGAGGACTTCATGGATTTCGTAAGCTTTAACAAACGATTCTCAATGGTCGATTACATTGACGATTACAATAATATTTTCATTATAAAGTCGTTTACAAAGATATACGGTCTAGCAGGCCTAAGGATCGGATATGGCATCGGAGAAAGAGAAATTATCGAGCTCCTAAGATCAATCAAAACTCCATGGAACGTGAACTGTCTAGCTCAAATGGCAGGAATGGAGGCTCTAGAGGAAGCTGAGTACTTAAAAAGGACATCTGAAATAATTGATGGAGAGCGGGAGTTCCTCTACAAAGCTCTCTTAAAAATCAATGCTTTCAAGGTCTATCCTCCAGAGGCAAATTTCATTTTCATACAAGTCAGAAAAGAGGGTTTATCGGCCTTCAAGTTAAAACAGGAACTGCTTCTCCGCAATATTCTGATCAGAGACTGCTCATCGTTTAGAGGATTGGACGATCGCTATATCAGGGTTGCAGTCCGTTCTCATAATGAAAATCAGAAGCTAGTTGAGTCATTAAAGGAAATAGCTGGTAAATAATGATGGAAATCGCAAGGAAATACATTAACAAAATCCTTCGAAGTGGAGATGTTAGAGGAGTAGATAGGTCGTGTGCTTACTTTCCCTGCCATCCAGACATCGATGACTGCACCTGGTGTTTCTGCCCATTCTACCCATGCCACTCTCTTCATACAGGAGGCGAACTTATGTTAAGCGAAAACTCTGGGAAACTCCTCTGGAATTGTAAAAAATGTAGTTGGATTCATAAATACTCCACGTGTAGATTAATATTCGAAAGATTAAAGGGGACAGATAGGAAGATCGAAGAGATTTCGAGTGAGCACCTCCTTCGAATCTTCCATGAAGTTGTAGAGAAAGCCTCTTTGAAGACAGTTAAAACCTTAATGATTCAAGGTACATCCTCACATAGTGGAAAGAGCATCCTAGTCACGGCTTTATGTAAAATACTAAGAGATCTAGGATATAAGGTGGCGCCGTTTAAAGCCCAGAATATGTCTCTGAATTCTTTCGTAACCAGAGACGGGGATGAGATATCCAGATCCCAGACTTTGCAGGCCTTCGCCGCCGGTATCGAACCGACTTCAGATATGAATCCCATCCTAATTAAACCGAAAGGGAATACGGTTTCACAAATCGTCCTTCGAGGCAAGTCTTACGCCGATATGAAAGTTAGCGATTATTATTCATCCTTCGTTAAGAATGAAGGTACTAAAGCGGTAGAAAAATCACTTAAAAATTTGATTTCACAATACGATGTTATAGTAATCGAAGGAGCTGGGAGTCCAGTCGAGATAAATTTAGAAGATGAAATCGCAAATATGTTTATGGCTGAACTGGCCGACGCTCCAGTGCTAATAGTCGCAGATATCGATCGTGGAGGCGTGTTTGCTCAGATCGCAGGAACTATTCAGCTGCTAAAACCCGAACATAGGATGAGGGTGAAAGGCTTTATCATCAACAAATTTAGAGGAGACCTGGAAATCCTTAAACCAGGCTTGAAACAAATTGAAGAGTACACTGAAATTCAAATACTAGGCGTTTTACCCCACGTTGAGAATCTAAGTTTACCGGATGAAGATTCATTGTCTCTGGAAGAGTATTCCAAGTCTCCAACGGGGATCCTCAAGATCGCCGTTATAAGGCTACCCAAAATCTCGAATTTCACCGATTTTGACCCGCTAATATCTGAAAAATTGATGAAGGTATACTACGTAAAAGAGAGAGGGGAGTTGAAGGACCCAGATGTCATTATAATTCCAGGGACAAAAAATACCGTGCATGCTCTAGAATGGCTTAGAGAATCTGGTTTAGCCGATGAGATAATTCGTCTATCTAACGAGGGAGTTCCAGTTATAGGTATATGCGGTGGATTCCAAATCCTAGGAAGAAAGATAATCGATCAGAAGGGTATCGAGAGTGATATAAAAACGGAGTTTGAGGGTCTCAACCTGCTAGACGTAACAACGGAATTTGAACATTATAGTAAGGTCACAAAACAGGTGAAGGCGAATATCATCTCAAGAAATCCTATTATGAATAGTGTCTACGGGGAGACGATTCGAGGATACGAGATACATATGGGGAGGTCTATTTTAGGCCAAAAATGTAAACCAGTCTTTAAGATAATGGGAGACAGTTCAAACACAGTAGAAAGGTTGGAAGGCGCCGTCGACGATAGTGGGCTCGTCTTTGGGACGTATATGCATGGAATATTCGATAGCCCGCCTATAAGAAGGGGATTGATGGTTTTCCTCCTTCAGAAAAAAGGAATAACAGAAGAAGTAACGTCCAGACCAGATATCGTAAAGACGTGGGAAGAAGGCTTGGAGAACCTCGTTGAGACTGTAAAAGAGAACATAGATCTCAAAGCAATCCTCGAGATATTAGAGACCTCCTGAAAGGAGTCTAAAACGATTTGACGATCCTTACAGATAACTTCTCAATATCTCTCATCATCTTATTTCTGTCAATAGTGGCGGATTTAATTTTCGGCGAGCCTCCTCCCCGTTTTCATCCAACGGTTTGGATGGGAAGAATAATCGATGTATATGATCAGAAGATAAATCGTGTAGATAAAAGAAGACGCATGCTGTCAGGGATAATATTCGTAATTGCCCTCATTACACTCTTTACTTTTTCGTATCACGTAATCCTTTTCAATTTTAAGAGATACTGGGTTATCGGATATCTTATTCTATCCATATTCCTATTCAAATCTACGTTTGCTATCAAGTCGATGGAGTCTCACACAGTTCCCATCGCGGAGGCGATAAGAAACGGTAGAATAGACGAAGCTAGAGTATTACTGTCTCGAGTCTCCAGGAGAGAGGTTAAAGGTCTCGATTCCGGTAAAATCGTATCTGGCTCGATAGAGGCTATCGCCGAAGGATCCGTCGATGGAATAGTCTCCCCATTATTCTACTTCTCTTTTCTTAATATTCCCGGCGCAGTAGCTTATCGTGTCATAAATACATTGGACTCTATAATAGGCTACAAAGATGAAAAACACTTACGGGCAGGATGGTTTGCGTCTCGTCTAGACACGATCGTGAATTTCATTCCAGCCCGTCTCGTCGCGGTGAATATCGGAATTATTGCGGTTCTGAAAGGGCAGAAATTCTCAAGATTCCTAAAGGTGGTCAATCAGTTTAAAGATGAGACCGACAGCTTGAATGCGGGATGGCCTATCTCCGCAATGGCTGCAGTCCTAAATGTGAAGTTGGAAAAACCTGGTTTTTATAGAATCGGCTTTGCGAAAGAGAATTTGTCTTGGCGTCACATCAACGAGGCCTTAAAGGTGATGAAACAGACTATAATTTTATTCATCCTTCTCATGGTCATTCCATTAATGATTCTGATGGAGATGTTATCGTTATGAAAAATGGAGGAAATTTAACCTTTGATTTTTGTAGAGATGAGGGGTTAGCCTTCATCAATATCGTCAAAGAGAGTAAAAGGGGTTTATTTCTTGTCATCCTCGCAAATACTGAGATCGCGAAGATACCTCAAATCTCAGCTGCTGGAAAATATCCTGAGCTTACGGACTTCACGCCTGCCGCCGACGCTGAACTTCTCTTATATGGATCGTGTAAGTGCATAGAGGGAGTTCCGGTAACGCCTGAAGGTATTCCAACTCCTGCCATAATCACCAGATCGGCGCTTAAGCTTTACAACGAGCCCATATTCATTGTAAGTGGAGGGCTCAACGTGAAGCCTCATGTTCCATTCTTCGATCTTGGAGGGCAACCTGGAAGAGATTTCAGACAACGCCCGGCAGTAGAGAGAGTACGTGAAACGTTTGAAAGGGGAGAGATTCTGGGTAGGGAGTTATCGAAAATATTTGACTATCTTTTAATCGCCGAAAGTATTCCAGGTGGAACAACTACTGCCCTCGCGGTTTTACTTTCGATGGGTGTAGAAGCTTTAGGGAAAGTTAGCAGTAGCCTGAAGGAGAACCCCATGGATTTGAAATCTAAAGTTGTTAAGGAGGGCATGAAGAGGGCTAGGGTAAATTTCGGTGATCTCTCAAATGACCCTTTAGAGGCAATACATCATTTCGGTGATCCTATGATGGCGGCGGCTCTGGGGTTGCTGATCGGTGCTCCACCTGAAACGTCTATTCTTTTAGCCGGTGGAACACAGATGGCAGCGGTTGTGAGAGCTTTGAAATCAATGAATATAGATAGACTAGAAAACTTGGCAATTGGGACAACTAAGTGGATAATGCAGGATAGAAGCTCCGATTTAAAAGGACTGATGAAACAGATAGGATCTATCCCAATAATTACCAGCAACATCGACTTCAAAAACTCGAAAATCGATGGTTTGAAGGCGTATGAGTCTGGATTGGTCAAAGAAGGCGTGGGGGCAGGGGGAGCCGTGATAAATACAATTGTCAGATCCGAAGGAAAGATATCTGTTAAAGAAATCTCAACTGAAGTAGAGAATGAATATTTAAGGCTGATAAAGAAGTGAATGACGTTGAACCGTGAGATCGAAGGCGTAAAAGTCGAAATCGAAAATAATTCCATGATAGTAAAATCAGTGGTTCCATTTAGAGTACTCAGTTCAGGAGTATTGAACCCTGGTATTCACACCGCCCATAACATATTTAACCATCAAGTTCCGAAGGATTTCAGGGACGATAACCCATCGAGTTATCTAGCCAAAGTGGCGTCCAAGTTGAGACTTGACCCCAAGGATACGGTTGGGTTGATGACGGCTGCCAACATAAGAGATTTCTCCGTTAAGACATTGCGGTATAAGAGCCTAAAGGTAAGTTCTATAGTAACTGTCGGATTGTCGAATCCCGCAACATCCGGAGATGAGGCCACCTTTAATCATAGTTCAATTGGGACAATAAACATAATCGTCATAGTCAACTCTAAATTGTCTGAGAGGTGCATGGTTAACGCCGTCCAAACCGCTACCGAAGCAAAGGCATTGGCGTTGAGAGAGTTCGACATTCGGAGCATATACTCGAAGAGTCCGGCGAGCGGTACAGTAACGGACTCCATCATCGTCGCCTCTAAACAGTCAGGTCAACCTTTGGAGTATGCAGGTACCGCCACAAGGCTTGGAGAGTTCATAGGTAAATCTGTGAAAATTGCTGTTCGAGACTCTTTAGAGAGAGGATGCGGCATGTGTTCCTATAGATCACTCGAAGACCGAATGAAGGAATATGGTATCTACCTTAAAGATCTCGTCAACTCCTGCTTAGAACTCTACATACATCACCCCTCTATGGGTCGACAAAGCGAGGTAAAGAGAGTATTGGAGGATGAGTTTAAGAGAGCCCTCGCGGATGTGAACATATCTGCTTTGTTGATGTGCGGCTTTAGACTTGAAGAAGATGGAAGTTATGGTCTGATTCCTGGACTTGACAGCGAGAGTTATTTAAAGGACCCTGTGAATCTGGTTGCAGATGAACTTCTAGGAATGGCAATAGCCAATTACATAGCCGGTAGCTGGGGTTTATTCGAGTACGTGAGGTTCGACCAAAAGAAACCTGGCATGTTAAGAGTTTTAGGACCATTTCTGGACGATGCGATTGGAGGATTGATTGCAGGTGTATCCTCCAAAGTATACAGCAGATTGATTCCAAGGGGATTACGGTAATTTGGGTCTTATCCAAGGATTTAGAAGCGTAATGGGCTTTCTTACGGTATTTCCGGTTAATTCGGATCTACCCCTAACTGAGACCTCAAAGTACGCTTTTACGTTTCCTCTGGTGGGATGCTTAATTGGGGGTGTAACGGGTTTATCCTGCTATCTTTTGAAGGACTTATTGCCCGATCTTATTGTTGGGACGATAGGATTGGGACTTATACTTTTGATGACGGGTCTTCACCATACCGACGGGCTTCTAGATTTTGGGGATGGACTGATGTACCATGGAACTGCCAGTCAGAAGATTAAGGTTATGAAAGATAATAGTATCGGTACGGGTGGTTTAGTTTTAGGATTCATTGTGTTGATGGCCACCTTATTTTCAATATCTCATCTCCAAAAGCATTCTATCATCAGCTCTATCGTCATAGCTGAGACAGGTGCAAAGTTAGCATTGGTTCTAAGTATATGGATTGCTAGACCTATCGGGAAAGGGATTGGAAAAGTATTTATCGACTCGTTCAAGATCCATAGTGGTAGAAGCCAAGTTCTGGCTAGTGTAGCCATAGGTTTGGTGGTAGCAGTCCTCGTCGGAGGATTGAGAGGAGTAACTTCGATAGCATCAGTCTTCGTAATAAGTCCTCTCATAGTTAACATATCTATGAGAGAATTTAACGGCGTTAACGGTGACGTACTCGGCGCAATAAATGAGATAGCTAGGTTAACTTCTTTAACTATGTTTTTGGTGCTCTAGAGTTGAAACTGGATGCCGTAGTTATGGCCGGTGGAAAAGGCTCTAGGATGGAGGACCACCTGGAAAAACCATTAATGAAGATAAAAGGCAAAGCGATGATAGAACACGTCATAGAGGCTTCAAAGGGATCTGACATGATAAAGGATACTTATGTATCGGTCACAGAATCCACTCCAGAGACAGCGAAATTCGTCAAGAGGTTAAATGTTCAAGCTGTAATTACGCCAGGTTCCGGTTACATAGCCGATTTACAATACGTTTTTAAAAAGTTAAATCTGCAGAAAGCTCTGATACTGACTTCGGATCTCCCACTCCTATCTAGCAAGGTGATTGATGATATAATACTCCATTACGAGCAGAATTATAGTCCTTCCCTAACGGTGGTCGTCCCGTCGTGGAAATATGAGAGGTTGGGACTCTCGGCTAGACCCGGTTTAAAGCATGAAGATCATAGAGTATATCCTGTTGGGGTAAATATTATCGATGGCAAATATATAGACTCTGAAGAGATCGAACAGGAGATATTGGTTTCAGATCAGGTGGAGTCTCTGGTCAACGTGAATACGATTCAAGATCTGAAGGTTGCCGAGGCCCTCCTCAAATGATTCCTCCGAGGCTTGTACCATTCCACTACGATCAGGGTAACAATAATTGTAATGGCTAGAGGCATCAGCAGAATTTCAAACTCTGGTATTGTAGATGCTCCACCGATAGTTACATAATGTAAGCTGTGTTCATACGAGAAGCAAATTGAATAGTGGTTTTCATTCTGTGAGAGTTCGAAGGGTATCTCTAAACCATCAAATAAGACGATCGGCGATCCGTCTATCATAGATTTCGTGAATGTGATGTTTAGAAATCCGGTCGATACTTCAGGTCCATTAACAGTGAAGTTGATCAATTTTCTATCTTCATCGTAAATATATCTTGTGATTGACGAGTTAGTGGATAGGATTGTATTTCGACCGGTCTTAATCACTCCGGTGTATAGTTCGGGGTGTATTAGAGAGGCTACCTGCTCTAGGCCATCTATTATTCTAGGTCCAGGCCTTAAGACTAAATCCTCATCCACCTCGAAGATTCTCTCCTTCTTAATAGCATCTATACTACTCCATCCAGGGCGGTCTCTAAAAGCTTCGATCGATGTTGTACCCATATACTGAAGTGGGACTATGATCAGTTCGGGGTTTCTATATATCACCTCTTCAGGGTTTATCGTAGGATAAGGGTTTTGGGTATCGTGAAAAATATTGACGCCGCCGCCTAACCTGATTATCTCATCTATCCAAGTTCCATGGCCGGATGTCATCAAAGGATCGAACCATAATTCATAGTAAACACGCGCTTCATGACTAGCTTCTCCAACTCTGCTGTTTATATACTCCGTTCTTTTCCCTAGAGAATAAACGAGTCTCTCCGCAATCTCAACTTGGCCAGAGGCCAATCCGATCAGTTCGATATTCGATAGAATCTGATCGATGTTCCTCGGATTTAATCCAATAACCACCAAACCCTTTTTCTCAAGGTTTAAGATAACCCCGGACTGCAACATCGTCGCAGATACGACGAGATCAGGTTGGAGAGATATTATCATCTCAATATTCGGGTTTTGATAACCTCCAACAATATTTATCATACCCATATCCACTAACTCTAAGACTTCAGAAGGATGATCACAATACTCTGTGACTCCGACCACTCTGTCACCAGCTCCGATCGCGAACAGGATTTCAGTAGCGCTTGGCGCCAACGAAACGATTCTCTCTGGAAACTTCGGAATAGTTACATTCCTTCCGAAGTCATCAATCACCAGTAGGGGATAATTAAGCTCACTGGCTCTAACAGTAATCGCATCAACATCACTGTTCACATTCCCGTAAAATGATGTTGACATGAATATTATCATTAACATTATCTGGGTATAATGTTTATTCGGTCCTCGCATGGCAATCATTGGATGGATTATCCAACCATTATAAAAGTTTATCTTTTAAAAAAGTAAACAGATACGATACATCTCAACAAAAGTATCGAAAAGAACGCGCGAACGTGCTTATTTGTTAGTTTTTATGACTGTTGTTAAGCACCACCTATTTTTATTATTTTATTGGAACCATTATTTAGCCTTGGATAGTTTTATCAATAACGGTATTAAGTTCCCGCTTCTTATGCGTCCTAACTCTCCTGACAATGCCTCTTTCTCTGAGAATCTCTTTGTC
>CAYFVN010000043.1:0-3141 GCA_964346575.1 uncultured Candidatus Bathyarchaeia archaeon | reverse complement strand
ATTTCTCTTGAATGAACTTCGGTATGCCAGAGGAGTCCAGGGGTCCGACTAGGACCGTCCATCCCGTCAACTCCTCAATCTCGCCGCTAAGCCTTGAAGCCCTCCCGGGGATTATAAGCTTCTTATGTTCAACCTTCTCCTCTATTTCTGTGTCCTTAACGGCCTCCGCAACCTTATCAGCCGTCAATTTTCGACCCGCAACCGCGCTCTCTACCGAGAGCCCCTCCGTATCAGCCACAAGAAGAAAACAGTTTACGCCGCTCGACTCCACGTCAGCTGCGACAGTATAATATGTGAGGGCGAAGTTCGTCGTCAGGAGGACCGGTGATCCATTACTGGGGTTGCCGAATGTTCTCATCCCACTCTCCACAGCCACAGGCTTTCTAGGATCGGTATATATGTTCTCACGTAGTACGAGGGTGGGCAGGATAACCCATCCATCCAAGCTGTGCATTATCATTAAATCCGCATATCTGACTATCAGATTGGCTGCGATACACGCCTCCCTCCAAGCCTTTACCTCCGACAGCTCTCCCTCCCCCATCCATACTGTCGCCGGGACGCCTAGAAGCGGGAATCCTAGCGGCTCTTCACCCATCTTAATCGCGGCTCTCCTTATCATGGTGAAGTTGTTCATCGTCTCTGACAGCCCCTCGCTCTGGAAGGTTCCAGGGTCTATTACTAGATCTTTAATCCCATATTCGCTTAAGGTTCTCGTAAGGGATTTGAGGCCGCTTAGGTCTCCAGGCGATGAAACCGTTAAGGGACACTTATACATTAGGGCGAGTTCCGCCATATCCTTCCAATTATCCTTTGTAGCCGTGTAGATCAAGGGTATCTCCCCTTTACATTCCACTAGACCAGCCTCTACGATATTGGGATCCAGCGAGCACAGTATCAGTGGGAGACTCGTATTATTTCTCACAGTCTTAACGGCTTCTCCGAACTTCCCCATTACGCCTGAGGTAGACCTCACGGCTATCATATCGAGCTCTAGCCGTCTACCTATATACTCGTAGGAGAGGCTGTCCACCTCCTTTACCCTCTCTATCAGCTTGTCCTCGGTCACGTCATCCCGTACATCTATCGCTATGGCTGTGGGATTATGGTATGTGAGTTCATGCCTGTACATCACCAGTTTATTTCCAATCTTCACCTCAGCATCCCCTGCGCTTATGATGACTTCTCTTATAGGCGGCTTTAGTAGATTCCAGAGGGACTTGAAGGCGGCTCTATGCTCGTCTTTTAGGATTGGTGGACACTGCTCTATGGTGGCTTCCCTGTTGACGAGCTTCGTAGCGAAGGCCATACAGTTGTCTTCGTCACATTCTCTACAGTTTGTTCTCGGGAGAAGATTGTAAACCTCGGTTGGACTGATGGATTTCTTAGCCATTTAGAGGGCACCCTCTAGAATTTACTCGACACCCATTGAAGGACATCGACGTCATCTCCTTTTTTGTTCGAGGTCAGATTTTTTATAGTCTCTTTGACGGTTTTGACTGCTGCTGGATGCATCATCATGAAATAATCTACGCCGGCGAGGAGGAGCGTCAACGCTGTTACCGTCTCCCATATGGGACCTCTAAACTCCCTGTCTCCCCATCGGGAATCCATCTTCATCCAGGCTTCCCTCGCGGCCCAGGCGTTCGTCGTCCCTGAGGAGATTGGATGCTGCAGCTCCTCGTCTCCCATAAGGGCTGCGAGCCTGGATCTCTCCATTATAGTGAACGCGTAGTCTAGGCCGTATCCGAGAGCAGCCGTGGTTGTATCGATGACTATCACATCCTTCGGCAGGTACCCGTATAGCTTACGATTTAACTCTCTCGCCTTGTCCATATCCATCGGAGTAAAAGCGATTACAGTGTGTCCATGCTTGTTCACCAGCTCCGCGGTCTGCTTCACATCCATATCTAAGGTAACAGAGTTTATCAGGATCCTCTCTCCCTCTGAGACCTCAGCCGCCTTACTGAACACCTTCAAATCTTTCTCAGGGTCTCCGCACCCTCCTATCGCCAGCGGAACGTCTACGGCCTGTAGAACCTCCTCCACCGTCTTAGCTGCCTCTCGGGGCTTCGTATCTTTTAGAAGAGGATCCACACTTACGAGGTGTAAGTTTATCATGTCGGCTCCCCACTTCTCTACAGCCTTTTTAGCCCACGCCGCGGGATCCTCCAGCACATCCTTTACGTGAGTCTTGACGGGTTTGGCTAAAGGTATACTCATGTCGAAGACGTCTATGGAGATGACTGGAAGGTTTGGAGGAGGTTCCTCAAACATGTAGAATGGAGGGGCCTTCTCTCCACCTATCTTCAATGATCTGCTCCTAGTCCCTCCCTCGGTCTTGGTGGCTCCAATTTTCACCTCCACCACGCTGCCTGGATACTCCGTACTTGGGGGAGTGAACACTTCCTCTACTAGTTTCTCGGGCCTAGGCTTCCTAAGTGCGGGCGGTCTAAGCGTTGGCGTCGACGGTTGAAGCCAGAACTCCAGGTTGCCGAGCTCTATCTCAACATCTTCGAGCTCGAGCTCCTCGATGTTCTTCAGCGTTTCGAGGAGCTTTTGAGCTAAACTTTCAATCTCCTCCTCCACCGGATCCACCTCTCCCTTTAACCCTCTTTATGACCATTCTCTTCGCGCTGATCTTGGCATCTTTGAGTACGATCTTGAAACCTCCGTATGTGAGTGGTAGTGAAGGGATCTGAGGTAACTCCATCTGCGGCTCAAGCTTCTCGCTCTCCGCCTCCGTCTCTACGGCGACTTCAGGAATAGCCTTCCATCTCTCTACTATTGGATGTCCATTCTCCTCGAGGAATTTTTTAGTCTCGTCTATGGTTGTAACGTCTTCCTCAGTCGCTATCTTATCGATGAGCTCGCCAGGGATAAAGTCGTGTATCATCTCCTTAACCGCTGTAGGCATCCAAACCACCTTCTCCCAACCCCCATCGGCCTGCAGAAACTTTGGAGATCTCATATATTCTATGGATAAACCGTGGAATCCATCAACCTGTCTCCCTCCAGCTGTGGAGTCTGCAAGCGTCGAAAAGGGCAGTCCGTTAACCGCTACCCCTTTAAAGTCTCTATGAACCATGCCTAGACCATCAACCTCAGGAATATAGAAGGCTACAGCCTCAAAGCATCCGC
>CAYFVN010000042.1:0-2943 GCA_964346575.1 uncultured Candidatus Bathyarchaeia archaeon | reverse complement strand
CAATTACCCAAAAACTATGATAGCATACCGATGATTCCTATAGTCGCCTCCATTCCTGTCGGGTTACTTGTGAGCAATCTACTACTCTTAAACGAATTTCCAGATTACGAGGCGGATTTAAAAACAGGAAGAAGGCATGGGGTAATCGTGTTGGGGAGGAGGCGAGCTTCCAAACTTTACATCCTGATCCTCTACTTGACGTTCATAACGATAATCGTTCCAGTCACCCTCTCAATCTTCCCCTTGTCCACCTTGATAAGCCTGGCAACACTTCCTCTTGCGGTTAAAGCATCGAAGAACGTTCTAAAAAACTATGATAATCCTGATAAGTTGATGCCAAGCCTAGCTCAAAACACCCTAATAGTATTAATAACTCCAATCCTCCTTTCTTTAGGATTAATTTTAGGAACTATAATCTAAAAAGACATTACGCGAAATCTCTTGTGGGATGTGTGAACATTAAAGATGGTGGAAGTTACCAAGGTAGTCTCCTTCTGGGGGAAGGGAGGAGTAGGAAAGACAACTTGCTCAGCGGCATACGCGATCTACCTCTCCAATCAAGGATTTAACACGTTATTGATAACGAGCGATCCCACACCGTCCCTGTCCGATATTATGGATTTGAAGATAGGTGCCGAGGAGAAAAAAATCGAGGATCTAAGCTTAACCACGATCGAGTTGGATGAGGATGCCGTGAAGGAGATGTGGAAAGAAAAGTTTGGAGAGGAGGTCTACAAGGTGATCTCAGCATTCCTACCGGTCGATAACTCAATAGTAGATTACGTCGCAGGAGCCCCAGGAATCACAGATGAATTCATGCTCTCATACATTCTCGACCTATACGAGGCGAAGAATTATGATTATATTGTTTGGGATACAGCCCCCGCTGGGGGAACCCTCAGGCTCATCAGGATCGAGGAACAGTTCTACAGGCATCTCGGCGAGGCTGCAAAACTCTATCTAACCTTTAAAACGATAATCGACAAGATAAGGAAGGGCGAGAAAAGCCCCTTAGAGATAATTGAAAGTTGGAAAGGATTGGCTTCAGACGTCCTCAGCCTACTGTCATCCAGAGACTTCTCGGCGTATATCGTAACGATCTCGGAGTGGCTGGGTGTAGCTCAAACTGAGAGGATAGTCAATGAACTGAAGGAGTTCAACATCAACGTAGGAGGCATAATAGTGAACCAGATAATTCAAGATGCTAATAGTTTTTTAAATGGTAAACCGGAGATCCACAGGAAGTACTTGAAGGTGATCGAAAATAGCTACTCGAAGGACTACAAGATCATGAAGATACCTATGCAACCTTACGAGGTGAGGGGAGTCAACAATCTTCATAAATTTTCAAGGTTATTAGAGGAGATAGATGCATAAGGGTTGTTGAAGATGCGATACGATCTTGTTTTAATCCATCCACCGAGCATATACGATTTTAGGGAGAAGGCGTTTCATTACGGACCGATAAGCGATGTCGTTCCATCTACACCAATATTGGATCTATACCCCATAGGATTCTTGACCATGTTAACGTATTTAGCCAAGAGAGGCTTCAAGGTTAGGATCGTCAATTTAGCGGCTAATATGCTGGTCAAACCCAAATTTAGAGTCGAAGAGACACTAAAGGGCTTGGAGGCAGAGGTCTACGGCATCGACCTACACTGGCTCCCACATGTTCAAGGCGCAATTGAGGTGGCTATGATAATCAAGAGATTTCATCCAGATAAGAAAGTTGTACTAGGAGGTTTGAGTTCAACCATATTCTGGAGGGAGATCCTCGAGAACTATGACTTCATCGACTTTGTCATGTTAGGGGACACAACGGAGATACCGATGGAGAAGCTGCTTGAAAGCATCATTGATAAACGAGGTTCGATGGACCTCATACCGAATATAGCTTGGAGGGATGAAAGCGCACGGATAAGGAGTAACGGTATCACATTTGTGCCGGAAAACATAGACGAGTTCTCAATCGATTATGGAACCGTGATAAATGAGAATCTGGACCGAAAAAATTTTTTATGAGCATCCCATTCGCCAGGTTCATATCCGAGCCGATCGGCGCCTCTCTATCCTATAAAGGCTGCCTTTACGATTGTATAACATGCGGCGGCTCAAAATTTTCATACAGCTGCTTCTTTAAAAGGGAAGGATTAGGAGTAAAATCTCCGAAGAGGATATTTGAGGAGGTTAAATCTCTCAGCGACTACTTGAAGATTCCAATATTCATACTGGGAGATCCGCAGTTTCTAGGCTATAAGAGGGTTGAAGCCCTAACGAATTTGCTAAGTGAGGAGAAGGTGGATAACACCTTACTCTTCGAATTCTTCTATCCCCCATCGAAGCGGCTATTATCGCTCGTTAGAGGGGCTGCGGATAAGGTGATCATCCAGTTATCGCCCGAAACTCAAGATGAAGATGTCAGATCCGCCTTCGGGAAAAAATATAGCAATAGGCAGTTACTCAATTTCATACGTAACGTGTTGGAGCTTAAGTTCGATAGGCTCGACCTCTACTTCATGATCGGCCTACCAAAACAAGACTACAACTCAGCAACACAAAATCCAGAGTTCATCGAGTATACATTAAAAAGATACTGTAAAGCCGATAAAATTGTCGACTTCTTCACCGCGCCATTAGCCCCATTCTTGGATCCGGGAAGCAAGGTGTTCACGGATCCAAAGCCTTATGGCTACGATCTACTTTTAAGGAGCCTTGAAGAACATCGAAAAGCAGCATATTCGGCCAATAGCTGGAAGGAGTCGTTGAACTATGAGACTGCGTGGATGAACAGGGATGAGATCGTTAAGGCAACCTATAATGTAGCAGAGGAGTTGATTCGGCTTAAAATTGAAAAAGGCGTCGTTAGGGAGGATATTGGATTAAAGACTTTCGAGATGATTCGAGAGACTAGGAGGATCTTCGATTCCAGTAAAATGTTCC
>CAYFVN010000041.1:0-3644 GCA_964346575.1 uncultured Candidatus Bathyarchaeia archaeon | reverse complement strand
CCAGCGCATCTTTGGAAGAATAGGAAAGTTATAGGAGCCGACTCGTGTGAAAGAAAGAGGATCTAAATTTTTTTCTAAATAATAATTATATTATGAGCCCACACTACCCATAGTTAAATTTTTTAGGATCACCATTCAATATTCAAAGTTAAACGAGAGGAGAATTAGGATAATGGCCATTATTAATTTTGGAGGGGTAAAGGAAAGAGTTATCATGCGAAAAGAGTTTCCTATGTCAAAAGCACGGAAAGTTCTCAAGGACGAGAAGATCGCCGTCATCGGATATGGAGTACAAGGACCTGCGCAGTCCTTGAATATGAAAGACAACGGTTTCAACGTAATCGTAGGCCAATCAAAAAAGTTTAGGAAAGATTGGAATCGCGCAGAATACGATGGATGGAAACCTGGAAAAAATTTGTTTGAAATTGAGGAGGCTGCCCGAAGAGGAACGATTATTGAAATGCTCGTCTCCGATGCTGCTCAGAAAGAAATCTGGCCCATTATAAAGAGAAACCTCAACCCTGGCGACGCATTATATTTTTCTCATGGATTCTCGATAGTGTACAAGGATCAGACAAAAGTGATTCCACCAGAAGACGTCGACGTGATCATGGTCGCACCTAAAGGATCTGGGACATCACTTCGACGCAATTTCCTTTCCGGCGCAGGGATTAACGCTAGCTATGCGGTGGAACAAGATGCAACAGGCCGTGCACTCGATCGCTGCATCGCCCTGGGCATTGCCATCGGGGCCGGATATCTTTTCCCTACTACATTCGAACACGAAGTTTACAGCGATTTGACTGGTGAGCGCGGAGTTTTGATGGGCGCACTCGCAGGGATTCTGGAAGCACAATATGAGGTTCTAAGAGAGAATGGGCACAGCCCAAGCGAAGCTTTCAATGAGACTGTTGAAGAACTGACACAAAGCCTGATTCGACTCGTAGATGAAAACGGTATGGACTGGATGTATATGAATACTTCAGCTACGGCACAACGTGGTGCTCTAGATTGGAAGCCGAAATTCAAAAATGCTGTGACGCCTCTCTTCAAAGAACTATACGAAAGTGTAAAATCTGGTAAGGAAACTCGCCGTGTAATTTCGGCATTGGGTAAACCTGACTATCAGCATCAATTGGCAAAGGAACTGTCGGTCATGGCTAACTCCGAGATGTGGTTGGCAGGTAAAGCTACAAGAGCTCTTCGCCCGAAGGAGCGCGCGCGGAAATCTACGAAAGGTATCGAAGGAAGAAAAGTATATTAAATAAATATGATGGCCCACTTTTATTTTTCTGAATACAGAGAGCCTTCTGTTTGAAAAAGACATTTTTGCATTGCGGCTACCCCTATATTAGCGTTCGATAAAAAATCATGCCGTCTTTAATTTGAGAGTTGAAGTAACCGATATTAGCAATCCTTATAAGATCCATAGTTAGCTTGTTTTACGCTGATATTCTTGAAGGTGAGTTGAAGTGGGTGGCCGTCAAATCCAGCGTTAACCCAAATGATGTTGCTAGTATCGATATACCCTTGAAACCGCCTGGCGATGTTGAAGTTAAGCTTTACGACACTACACTTAGAGATGGAAACCAGGCGGTTGGAGTAAATTTTTCTAAAAGCGATAAATTGAAGATAACTAAGAGGCTTGACGAGATAGGAATCGATTATATTGAGGGCGGATGGCCTAACCGCACTAATAAGTCAGATCAAGAGTTCTTCCGTGAAGCTAAAGGTGAGTGTTTAAAGACAAAGATTGTTGCCTTCGGCCGTACTAGGAAGCCTGATGTCGCCCCTGAGAAGGATGAAGACATCCGGATACTATTGGAGGTGGAACCTGACCTTATTACTATCATGGGAAAGGCATGGACTCTCCACGTCCTCAAAGTTTTGGACACGACTTTGGATGAAAACTTGGATATGATCAGAGACACCATAGAATTTTTAGTCGACCATGGATATCCACCTATATTCGATGCTGAGCATTTCTTCGACGGTTATAAGGAAAATTCTGGCTACGCTCTAAAGGTTCTAGAGGTCGCTTCGAAATCTGGGGCGTCTGATATAATCCTATGTGATACCAGAGGAGCCTCCACGCCTCAAGAGGTATACAGTGTTACAAGAAGAGTTATCGACCGTTTCAAGACGCCTATAGGTATCCACGCCCATAATGATCGAGGTTTAGCAACAGCCAATAGCTTGTTTGCAACTCTTGGAGGTGCAGACCACATCCAAGGTACCATCAATGGTATAGGTGAAAGGTGTGGGAACGCCGACCTTATAGAGGTTATATGCAACCTAGAGTTTAGTCTAGGTGTCAATACGAAGATAGAGCTTAAACAGCTCACACAGATCTCGGATTACGTATATGAGATCGCTAACATACCTAAGGACAACTATAAGTCGTTTGTAGGCAAATTTGCCTTCTTCCATAAAGGTGGCGTTCACGGACACGCTGTACTTAAAAGCCCAAAAGCCTACGAGGGGTTAGATCCTTCGGCCGTGGGTAACAGGCGTAGCATAACGGTCTCATCCCAAGCAGGGTTATCCAACATGATAGCTAAAGCTCGTGAATATAGTCTCAAGCTTGACAGGAAGTCTACAGAAGCCAAGAGGCTCCTATTCAGGATAAAGGATCTCGAGTCTAAAGGATACAGCTTCGAAAACGCAGATGCAAGCCTCCACCTGCTCTACGCTGGAGAGTTGGGAGTGAACCTAAACTACTTCGACTTGGTAAATTGGCGGGCCTATGTTCTATGTGAGAACGGAAGAGTATCCGCCGAGAGCACCGTGAAGCTGAGCCTAGGTGAGAGGAGCTTAATTACGGCTGCGGAGGGGAACGGGCCCGTCAACGCCTTTGACAAAGCTTTAAGAAAAGCTTTGAGAAGCCAATATCCTGAACTCTCCAAAGTTCAACTTATAGGATATAGGGTTCGTGAACTCGATGTCGAGGAGGGGACCGCCGCGGCCGTCAGTGTTTTCACAGAATTTAAAGCCGAAGATTTGAGATGGTCAACCATAGGAGTTTCTCCTAACATATTGAAAGCCAGTGAGCAGGCCTTAACTGACGGCTATATTTACTATCTATACGTTAAAGGCGCTAAGAGTAACGTTGAAATTGGTAAAACAAGCAGTGAGGATTAAAAAGATAAGAGGAGCTGAGATTGAGGAAAACTCGTTTTTATCGAGTCCTCAAAACTAGTTTAGCAATCATCCGAACATATTCGATACACGATTTTTTACTTCGGTCATTAGGTTTTCCTATGGCCACAACCCCGTAGCGGTTGCCCTTCTGCCCCCCTCAAACCACAAGGCCATGAATCAGAAGAGCCTTTAAAATACTCATTACCGTCGTCTCGTTGCCACTCGCAATTCCCTCCGAAGAAGTAAAGGCGCCTCCTACCCTGCCATCCAGTTTTCCGTGAAGTCTAACACTGTCATCTATGAACTTCTTGACCTCAGCGGCCATCGAGCCGAAGTAGGTTGGAGATCCTATGACAATACCGTCAGCATTCAACAATTCCTTAACATCCGTTTCTTGAACAGGCTTAACCATAACATCGACATCCTTTTCCCTCTCAATACCTTCAGCTATCAGTTCAGCCATATCCTTGGTATTGCCAGACTTTGAATAATAGACAATCAAA
>CAYFVN010000040.1:0-2536 GCA_964346575.1 uncultured Candidatus Bathyarchaeia archaeon | reverse complement strand
GGCGGAGGCCTTTGATGCTGAGTAAGGTGATGAGGGGTTAAGCCTGTCATCCTCTTTGAAGGAGCCGCTTATAGAGCTTCCGTAGCTTTCGTCAGTACCAACTTGTATGAGCCTTATCTCATTTTTCGAGTGTCTAACCGCCTCAAGGATCGTTAGAACTCCTTCCGTATTGCTTTTGAAGAACGGCCACGGGTCGGCTATGCTCCGGTCAACGTGGGATTCTGCGGCGAAGTTGACTATGGCATCCACATCTTTGGTTAAGTTATTCACGAGTTCCCCGTCGACGATATCGCCCTTCACGAATCTATAGCGTTCGTCTACTTTAATTTCTTTCAGGTTGGCTGGGTTGGCGGCGTATGAAATCTTATCCAGGTTTACTATCTGGAAGTCTTCGCGTCTATTTAGGACGTGCCTTATGAAGTTGCTTCCTATGAAACCTAAACCGCCAGTTACTAGGATGCGCATCTATATCACTTATGGGGTGGAGCCAGCCAATCCCAGGGCTTACCACATCTTGGGTCATCCATCTTTCCATTGATCTTCTTTGGAGTTATTGTTGGGTCGTTCCAAGGCCGACTAATCTCATCCGGTTTCGCATAGTCGTATAGTTTATTTACAAAATAGACTAGGTACGCCGGCTCGTTTCTTATCGCCTTGAATCCATGCCAGTGATGGCCTGGGATCCTAACGATTTGGATGTTTTCTCCTGTAGATATTATCTCATCGAGTTCCTCCGACGTCTGATCGTAGGCGCATATTTTAATGGCGCCTTTGATGACGATGAAGTGATCAGTCTGCCCTCTTTCATGTTTATGCCAGGCTCTTACGGTATCAGGGTATGTTATTGAGAGGTTGACTTGAACCACATCATCCGTAAAGATCTCCTTCCAATCGGATCTGAAGATCTCATTGAAAAAACCTCTTTCATCAGCCATCGTTTTCAATGGCCTAATTGCTACTCCTTGAATCATGGACCATTTCCGTCCCTAAAATGCTCAAAGCTTCATTTAAATTCTTGGGCTTAGTTGTAAGGGTTGAGTAGATCTTTGAAACGTTGAGGGATGAGTCCGTAGGCCTCTTAGCGGACCAATCCATCTCACTCATTTCAGCCTTTTTAATTAAATCTCTATTCAGGTTGAAGGCTTCAGCTAGCTTAACAGCGAAATCGAATCTTGAGGTTCTAGTGGCCCCCGCCATGTGATAGACTCCTGTAAGCCTTTTTTCACAGCATTCCAAGAGCATCTCCGAGAGGTTTAGATTCAAGGTTGGGGAGACAAATTGGTCGGTTAAGACCTTGACCTCTTTACCGCTCTCTAAACTTTTGAGAAGCCATAACGCGAAGTTGATTTTCCCGCTTGCAGGTTTAGAGCCGTAGATAACGCTTGGCCTGGCGATCAAATACTCGCAGTCGATTTGGGCCACAGACTTTTCGCCAAGCCATTTGGAGTAACCATAATAGTTTACGGGGTTTACTACGTCCTCCTCACGGTACATGCCTTTAGAGCCGTCGAAGACGTAGTCGGTTGAGATGAGGATTAAATAGGTTTTCGTCCTTTTGCATGCTTCGGCGGCCAGCTTGGCCCCGTAAGTGTTAACCCGTTTGGCCGACTCCTTTTCGATCTCGCACTTATCCACGTCTGTAATAGCGGCGCAGTGGATCATGGCATCGGGATTGATCTTAGCGACGACCTCAAAAACTTGATTTTTATTGCTTACGTCTAACTTAATAGATTTTCCAAATATTGGACGGTTGCTCATGTACCCCGAGTATGTCTCATGACTCGATTTTACCGCTAACTCGGAGACCTTGGATCCCAGTAGACCGCTGGCTCCAGCGATTAATATCCTAATCTCGGCCTACTCCTAAAGGGAGATTTTGGATCTTTCTCCCAGTATGAACCTTCGCCCTTTAGGCTTATCTCCTTTTCCGCTTTCGATTTGGCTGTAGGGTCCTATCAGACTGTCGATTATCTTATCTTCAATATCTATTACGCAGCTGTCCATGATTATACTGTTCTCCAACTCTCCTCTGTTGATCGTGACTTGGTTGCCTATGCTTGTATAGGGCCCTACGTAGACATCTGATTCTATGATGGATTCTCCTCCTATGATGGATGGGCCTCTTATTAGCGCGCCTCTCTTAATCACTGCGCCTTCATCCACGTGGACTCTAGCTTGGATCGATGAGTCGTCTTCGACTACACCTTTGATGCTCGGTTTTAACTCGTCTAGGATGAGTCTGTTAGCTTCAAGGATGTCTTCAGGCGTGCCTGTATCCTTCCACCAGCCAGCTACAAACTCGTAGCCTACTTTGTAGTTGTTGGATATGAGCGTTTGCAGTGCATCGGTTATCTCCAATTCCCCTCGTCGAGAGGGCTTTAACCTTTTTATCGCCTTGAAGATTGTGGGGGATAATAGGTATATGCCTGTTAGGGCGTAGTTGCTGGGCGGTTGTTTAGGCTTTTCGATCAGCTTTATTAACTTGCCTTTCGAATCGAATTCCGCTACGCCGAATTTTGTGGCGTCCTTAACTTTG
>CAYFVN010000039.1:0-3034 GCA_964346575.1 uncultured Candidatus Bathyarchaeia archaeon | reverse complement strand
GCTAAGTGAGCAAGCGAGATGAAGCATATCGAGAATGCGCTGAGGAACAGCGAGTAGGGCCTTCCCAGTATCATTCTCATCGAATAATCGCCTTCTAGTTCCATTTTCTCTATGGGTGGGATGAGTGAGATTTCAGATGCGGGGTGTGCAGGGTCAATGTCGTATTCAAGGCTTTCCATAGCCGTTTTTGCATCGAATTTGGTTCCGCAATGCCAATTCGTATCGTCTCTAAAGTGGATTATCCACTCTGAGTTTGACACCTTATCAGCTTTTACTGCAGCGGCGGGCCAACCGGGCACGGCTTCGAGGTCTCTGTTGAATAGTGGGTCATGAATGTTGGTCATTACCCTCGCTGAGAAGCCTACAGCTTTGTTTGGATCCAGGGTCTTTATGTCTCCACGTATGCCTACGTGTAGAGTTCCACCTTCTTTGTAAGCTGGCGTAGGCGTTGGTGTAGGAGTGACAGCTGGTGTGAGAGTCCTCGTTAGTGTTTGGGTTATCGTCTGCATCTCTGTTACTGTTTCGGGTGGCTTACCGTACCATGCGGCTCCTCCGCCTATGGCGAGGCCAGCCACAAAAGCTCCAGCAGCCTTCAGGTAATCTCTTCTATTTTCCTTCTTAGCCATATTTATTCTCTCCCTTTAAGGGGTGCATAAGAGTTTAATCTCTCCATATATAAGCTTTAGCTTTCGATAGGTGAAGGTAGAGGAAAGATAGAGAGACCGTCTGCATTGCTTGACGTAAAGTGTACTAGCCTATACGAGGAATTGAGTCTTTCAGGGCATTCTATAAAAAGCTTAAATAATTTTTCAATTCAAGATAAAAATAAGGATGTGATAATTACGTAGTGGTGTAGGAGAATGAAGCCGGAGGAGTTAAAGAAGAGGTTGAAAGGCGCCATTGTTGTCATGGCAACGCCTTTCACGGATAAAGACGAACTGGATGAGGAAGGATTAAGGGAGAATACGAAGTTCTTAGTTGAGGAGGGCGTTCACGTCATAGTTCCTCTTGGAAGTACTGGCGAATTTTATGCGTTATCGACTGCTGAACGGAAAAAAGCGATAAAGACTGTTGTCGATGCGGCTAACGGGAAAGTCCCTGTTGTAGCTGGGACTGCCGACGCTGGTACGAGGTTGGCTTTGGAATTGAGTAAGTACGCGGAGGACGTCGGGGCAGATGGTGTGATGATCGTATCTCCATTCTACCATCTCCCAGACGATGAAGGCGTGTACAGACACTACGAGACCATAGCGAAGGGACTGAACATAGGCATAATCATATACAATAACCCGTTTGTAAGCAAAGTTAACATAAGCCCGCGGCTTATGGCAAGGCTAGCTCAGTTGGAGAACATTATTGCCAACAAGGAGACAGCCCACGATATCGAGCAGTTCTACGAGATGATGAGGCAAGCTGGGGATAAGATCCCTATAATTGATGGAAGTGGAGAACTTTGGGATCATTATGTTGCACATCTCGGTTGAGCTGACTTCGTGACGGATATGGCGAATTATGCCCCTAAGCTTTCTGTGGCTCTATACGAGGCTGAGGTGAGTAGAGACCTCAAAAAAGCGAATGATATCCTATCTAGAATAGCCCCGCTTTTTGATTTTTACAAGCGAGTAGGCGAGTCGACCTCTCCTCACAGATACGTCTCGGTATGCAAGGAGGCTATGAACTTAGTAGGTTTGCGTGGAGGCATTCCCAGGTTACCCTTAACCCCATTAACGAGTGAAGAAAGCAAGGAGTTAGAGAAAGTTCTAAGGGGAATGGGAGTGCTTTAGGAACCTATGGTTAACTTCGGATTCATTACAGAGGAAAACCTCAAATTTAAAGTCATTAAGGAAGCTTGGCTTGAATGTGAAAGGCTCGGATTCGACTACGCATGGTATTCCGATCACTTAATTCAGGGAGGGTACTTCCTTGAGTGCTGGACCTTGCTTTCGGCGCTCTCCTCTCTGACTAAAAGTTTAAGATTCGGTCCAATGGTGTTATGCAATTCCAACAGGTATCCCCCCGTAGTCGCGAATATGTCTGCGACATTGGACGTCATCAGCGATGGTAGACTTGAACTGGGAATTGGGGCAGGATGGAACGAAGACGAATATACTGCTTACAATATACCGTTTCCGAGAACAGCTATTCGAATAGGACAGATGAAAGAAGCTGTGAAGATCATAAAGAAGATGTGGACCGAAGATTCGGTGACCTACAGAGGGAAATATTTCTCAGTGAAGGATCTGAAGCTTGAGCTTAAGCCCGTTCAGAAGCCCCATCCTCGCATCTGGATCGGCGGATACGGCGAGAAGTTCCTGCTGAAGACGGTTGCGGAAGTAGCTGATGGATATATCCTGCGTAAGGGAGCTACGCCCGAGGAATACAGCTATAAAATGGATGTGCTTCAAAAGCACTGCAGAAATGTTGGAAGAGACTTTCATAAGATAAGAAAAGCATGGGCTGGATGCGTCTTCATCGGAAAAGACGAGCGAGAGGCTAAGAAGAAACTCCGCACCTTCGGAAGCACTTACAGGTCGAAGGAGAAGACCTTTGAGCATTTCGTCGAGGAATCTATACACGGGACGTCGGAAGAATGCGTTGAAAAGATAATCAGATATCTGGATGCGGGTGTGACGGATATCATGATGCGCTTCCCAACAGAAGATCAGAGAGATTTCAAGCCTCTGCAACTCTTTAGCGAACGTGTTGTGCCAACCTTCAAGGAGAAATAGAAAAAAATAAAAAAACTTGTATATGAAGAGACCCTGCTCCTAATCATCGCTATAACGCTTAACATATACTATAATTGGTAGACTCCACTACAATATTGCCTGGCCTCAGAATCCCCCGCCTTTCAGCCGTTTCAATCATCTCAAGAGCTATTCTATCCTTCAGACATTCACTTGGATTAAGATATTCTAGTTTTACCATCACATTTGGTAAAATTTTGTTCGCCAATCTATCCCGGTGTATCATCGGAGTATTGCCGATTAACTCGAGAGTACATTTCGTTACCTTCATTCGAAAACACTATTCA
>CAYFVN010000038.1:0-3134 GCA_964346575.1 uncultured Candidatus Bathyarchaeia archaeon | reverse complement strand
AGCCACGTTGGAAACATCTCTTAGAACGGACTTGTCCGTCGAATCGACTTTGATCGCGATCTTCTCCAACGCCTTCAAAGCCTCCTCTGCTCCCTTACGATATCCATCCACGATCAGTGTCGGATGTACATCTTTGGATATAAGCTCCTCCGCTTTGGATAGTAGTTCTCCTGTTAAAATTACGGCCGTAGTTGTTCCGTCTCCGACCTCGTCGTCCTGCGTCTTCGCAACCTCAACCATCATCTTGGCGGCCGGATGTTGAACCTCGATCTTATCTAGGATTGTGGCTCCATCATTCGTTATGGTCACGTCACCAAGAGAGTCCACAAGCATCTTATCCATTCCCTTGGGGCCTAACGACGTTTTTACAGATTGAGCTATGATCTTCGCGGCTGAGATATTTGCACCCTGTGCTTCTCTTCCAGTTGATCTTGATGTCCCTTCCTTTAGTATGATTATAGGTTGACCGGCGAATTCAGGTGCTCCTTGTGCCAAAATTTTTCCCTCCTTTACTCCATTTTAGGCCTCTAATATCCCGGCATTCCTCCGGGCATTCCTCCGGGCATTCCCCCGTATCCGCCTCCAGGCGGCGCTGGAGGAGCAGGCGGGGACTTGGCCGCGGCAATTACGTCGTCGATTCTCAGGATCATAGAAGCTGACTCCACTGCGGACTTAATCGCTTGCTCTTTTACCCAAGCGGGCTCGATCACACCTTTCTTCATCATATCAATGATCTTGCCAGTGAACACGTCAACGCCCCTCCACTGGCCGTCTTTCTCTTCGTGTGCGGCCTTTAATGAGACCATTATATCTATCGGATCTAGGCCAGCGTTCTCCGCCAAGGTCCTCGGTATGGCTTCCAAGGATTTAGAGAAGGCTTCTACCGCTAGCTGTTCTCTTCCCCCTACTTTGGTTGCGTAGTCTTGAAGATACTTTGCTATTTCAGCTTCTACCGCTCCTCCGCCTGCGACTATCTTGTTCTTTATCACCACATCGGCCACCACCGAGAGCGCGTCGTTTAAAGACCTCTCCGCTTCGTCTACGAGCCTCTCTAATCCTGCGCGTATCAGGATCGCAACGGATCTGGGATCCTTGCATTCCTGAACGAAGACCATCTTATCGTCGCCGATCTTCTGTTCCTCCACTAAGCCACAGCTTCCTAAATCCTTCGGCGTTAAATCGTCTATGTTGCTTAGTACGCTGCCCCCCGTAGCCCTGGCAAGCTTCTCAATATCCGACTTCTTGATCCTTCTCACGGCCATTATTCCCTCTTTGGCGATGTAGTGTTGGGCGGTATCATCGATCCCTTTCTGGCACATGACTACGTTGGCTCCTGATGCCTTCAAATTATCAACCATCTTCTGGAGCATCTTCGCCTCCTCATCTAGGAAGGCTTTCATTTGGGTGGGGTCTCTGATCCTTATCTCGGCGCTGAACTCGGTCTTCTCTATCTCTAGTGGGCAATCCAGCAACGCGATCTTAGCGTTCTTCACGGATTTAGGCATAGAGGGGTGTACGACCTCCTTATCAACGATGATTCCCTTGATGAGCTCCGTATCGTGGAGGCTTTTCCCCTCCTTCTTAATGATCTGTATATTGTCGATGTCGACCAGATATGAGTCGCCCCTCTTTTCCCTTACCTGCTCCACAGCTTCTATCGCGATATTTGCGAAGTGTTCCCGAGCTGCTCTAACGCCCTTGCTATGCATCGAGGTTAAAGCCACATTCTTAAGTAAAGATCTATCATTTACATCCACAGATTTGGCGATGTCATATAAGGCTTTGATAGCCTTTTCGGCGGCATCTTTGTATCCATGAACTATGACTGTGGGATGCACCTTCTCATCCAGCAATTCCTCTGCCTTCTTCAATAGTTCTCCAGTAATAATAACGGCAGAGGTAGTTCCGTCTCCAACCTCGTCGTCCTGCGTCTTCGCAACCTCAACCATCATCTTTGCGGCGGGTTGCTGAACATCCATCTCGTCGAGGATTGTGGCTCCATCATTCGTTATGGTCACGTCACCTAGAGAGTCCACAAGCATCTTATCCATACCACGAGGTCCTAGGCTACTCTTGATCACTTCGGATACAATCTTTGCGGCGGTGATGTTAGACCTCGCCGCGTCTTTACCTCTACTTCTGCTGGCTCCTTCTTTGAGTATCAATACTGGTTGACCAGCTAAATATGCCAACTTTTTCAATACCTCCAAACTTATGTAATTCTGATTAGGAATTGAAATATGTAAGATAAAAATTTTTCGAAGGAAGGCCATGTAAAGTCTTCGTCGGAGACTTATGCAAGCTAATATTTCACTATATGACGATTTTGAACCATACTAGTCCACGCTTCGTGGGCTTCATCCACATCATTTAAATTGATAACGAGATCCAAGTATCTCTTTTGCAGCTTAAGGTATCGTTCAATTTTCTTATCGGAAATACTATCGAAGCCGTATCTCCATAAGATGGTCCTCAGCACGTCGAGGGGCGACTTCCAGTACTCCTCTAATAGTATGATCTCAACTTTATAGTCGGGTCTACTGAGACGTTTTATCGATTCCAGATATCCTCCGTAGAGTATGACGTTTTCAGAGCTTTTTTCCGATTCTTCCAGTATCCTATCTACTGCCTTGTGCCAGGAATCCTTAAAAGTTTCCATCTCACGGAGCAAGGTTTCCTTCCATTCGTTCAGATCCAGTTTCCCTGTCGATCGAGACCTAAATTCTAAGAGTAATATTTTCTCTAAGATCCTTGTCTCTTTAATATGAGACTCCAAGTCACGGTAGCAGTGAATCTCTTTGTCATCTGAATATACATCTCTTATACAGTCAAGTACAGGTTGAAACCTAAGCTTTAAGGAGCTTATGAAGGGTCCGGATTGTCCGGTGAGGATAGTATAGTCACTCCAAAACTCATCTACATTAGTTCTCTCCGTAACGTATGCGTTAATGAAGGGTTCCGATTCTACTGGCAGATCTAAGAAGAGCGAGCTCCATAGACATTTCCTCAGCCAGTTTGAAGCTTTTTCATATACCCTTCTGAAACCCAGAGCGATGAGTATCGTTAATTTCAACATTGAAGGTGCACTTCACCTCATCTCGTATGTAAGCTACATATTTTTATGATATTTTTTC
>CAYFVN010000037.1:0-3282 GCA_964346575.1 uncultured Candidatus Bathyarchaeia archaeon | reverse complement strand
CGCTATGAGCACCACTGCGAAGACGTCGAGCAACCTCTCAACGACGATTGAAGAGAAGCCTTGGGGAAAGCCTACTCCACTTCCTCGATGAAGTAGGGCAGCCCTTAAAAACTCGCCAGCGCGTATCGGGATCAATATGTTCACGAAAAAGCCTAACAGGGTGACCTGGAATAGATAAGATGTGTTTAGCGAGCTGTTGAGATGGAGAAGAATAAGCTTCCACCTGAGGCTCCTAATTAGGAAGACGATAAAGTACATGAGAATACTCGCAAAGAGCCAAAGGGGCGAGGCCGATCGAACTGCAGCCCATAGACTCTCTAGACCTATATACCATAGGAAACCAGCGGTCATCATCACGCCCAAAACGGAGGAAAAAACCAACTTCACCCTCAATGAGACCAGAGCTCGCGTCCTCCTATTCAGCTCCACTTTTATTCTCCGGAGTTATAACACCTTCGCCTATTATAGGCTAGAGTTTAAATCCTATATTCTCCTTTAACATCAAGTTGGATGACCCGAATGGATAAAACCTTCATAGAGGATGTTGGTGGGAGTATCCTGGGATCAGCGGTGTTAGTAGCCACCCTATTAGTCGTATTCACCTACCCACTCTCCATCCTATTAGGCATCTACATCATGTACTCACCTCACCTTGGATTAGAATATTCAAGGGGCTTCACCCACATGTACATCATTTCTTACATGTTCGCGTTCTCACCTCCCCTTAAGGTGATTAGAGCCTCCTTATTCGCATCTTTGATGGCAGTTTATTCCATATGCCTAGTAGCCTCTGCAAAACTTGGAACAGACGTAAAGATGATCATCAGAGAGCCTCGTAGAGTATTGACCGGCCTAACCAATAATTGGCTGGCTTATATGCCCACGGTGTCAGGCATGCTTATGATCCTAGTAGCTTTTATACATGGCCTCCAGGAATCCGCAGGAGTCCCCACCGGTTCCATAAGTTTACCAAATCCTTATGGAGGATTACTCGCCCTAGCTTATTCTCCAATCATGGAGGAGATAGGGTTCAGGCTTACCCCTATAGGCACGATTGCGGCGATATCCCTGGCTAGGCACATTAAACCTAGAATGCTACCCTTAGCGATCCTATGGCCCGACGAGGCTAAGAGACAGGCTAGACTACCCACGATTCAAAAGCATGGGCATAGAGGGATAACTTTACCGGAGTGGATCGCTGCAATCGCAACCTCCGCCTTCTTCGGTTTGGTCCATTACATCTCTGGAGGCGGTTGGGACGTAGGGAAGATATCCAGCGCCGCTGCGGTTGGAATGGCCCTCGCAGTAATCTACCTATGGAAGGGCATACACGCCTCAATACTACTACACTGGTTCTTCAACTACTATGGATACGTATGGGAAGTAGGGGAGATGGTTCATCACAACATCTTCACCTATCTCGACGTAATAATCTACGCAGCCACAATACTTCTAGGAGTCTTAGGCTGGATCATGCTTACTTGGAAAGCTTGGAAATACCTTAAAGGTAATAGTGGAAGGATCTAAAATGGGCATATTTTTAAGTTTGAAGTTGAGGATAACTGAAAGTATTCTCTAGACGGTAGGGCTGCCCATGACAGAGTTAATTCTCCCTCCAAGATACGACTTCAAACGTTACGAGGATACTTGGAGGCAACTGTGGGAGAAGCATCGCATCGACACATTCGATAGGAGTGACAGATCCAAGCCCACCTACTCCATAGATACGCCGCCTCCCTACCCCAGCGGCGAGTTCCACATGGGAAACGCCCTCAACTGGTGCTACATCGATTTTATAGCCAGGTATAAACGTCTGAGAGGCTTTAACGTGCATTTCCCTCAAGGCTGGGACTGCCACGGCCTCCCCACAGAGGTCCGAGCGGAGACAACCTTCAAAGTGAAGAAGAGAGACCTCCCAGTAGAGAAGTTCAAGGAGCTCTGCGTCAAACTCACCGACGAGTATATAGGTAGCATGAAGGCCACCCTCAAGCGTATAGGATACTCCATAGACTGGACCCTCGAATATAGGACGATGGACCCCAGCTACTACCGTCTAACCCAACTCTCGTTCATACTCCTCCATAGGATGGGTAAACTCTACCGTGGAGAGCACCCGGTCAACTGGTGCCCCAGATGCGAAACTGCCATAGCGGAGGCTGAAGTTGAGTACTCCACCAAAGAGGGAACGCTGAGCTACATAGTTTTCCGAGTGGATGGGGAAGAGCTTCCCATCGCCACTACCAGACCTGAACTGATTCCGGCCTGCGTAGCGGTAGCCGTCAATCCCGAGGACAGCCGCTACAGAGATCTACCAGGAAAAAAGGCTGAGATACCACTATTCGAGAGGGCTGTACCCATTACCGCGGATCCCGAGGTTGACCCTAACTTTGGAACCGGCGTCGTTATGGTCTGCACCTTCGGTGATAAGACCGACGTAAAGTGGCAGAAGAGGCATAATCTTCCAATTATAAGTGTGATAAGCGAAGATGGACGGATGACTCGAGAAGCTGGAAAGTATGACGGACTGGCCACTGAGCAGGCTAGAGAGGCAATAATACAGGATCTGAACGGAAACAACCTGATCAAGAGGAGAGAGAACCTGACGCAGAACGTTGGAACATGCTGGAGATGCCATACTCCAATAGAGATACTCACCAAGCAACAGTGGTTTATGAAGACGCGGGAGATGACCGACGAGGTTTTAGAGTGGACCGAGAAGTTGAGGTGGATACCCAGCCATGCCAAGAGCAGGCTCATAGATTGGACTACATCTCTAGACTGGGACTGGGTGGTATCAAGGCAACGTATCTTCGCAACACCCATACCCGTATGGAACTGTAAAGGATGCGGTGAAGCGATCGTAGCCGAGGAGAGCTGGATACCCGTCGACCCTCGATTCGAGCAGCCTAGGATCAGCCGCTGCCCCAAATGCGGTTCGACGGGGTTCGAAGGCGACAGAGACGTTATGGACACTTGGATGGATTCATCTATAACCTGCGCAGTCCACGCAGGATGGCCTGGCGATCAGGAGAGCTTTAGTAGGCTCTTCCCAGCCGATCTCCAACCAAACGGTTTAGACATAATTAGAACATGGGACTACTATCTGCTGGTAAAACATCTGGCCTTATTCGGAGAGGCGCCTTACAAGACAATTCTAGTGAACGGAATGGTTAGAGGAGCAAATGGACGTATGATGCATAAATCCTACGGTAACTACGTGGACGCTGGAGAGGTTCTTGATCGTTACGGTGCTGACGCATTGAGGCAATGGGCGGCAGCCGG
>CAYFVN010000036.1:0-2312 GCA_964346575.1 uncultured Candidatus Bathyarchaeia archaeon | reverse complement strand
CCAACCTTATGCCGGTTAACGTCAAAGGCAGCGACGAACTCCAAGTCTCGGATATGGTAGCCTCCAAAATTGACGTGCATAAGCCCCGGAACTTCTGTATTTTCATCCACGCTCCTGTAATACTCAACCCCTTGAATCAAGGCTGAGGCACAGTTGCCTACTCCTGCTATAGCAATGCGAATCATTTTTAAGTAACCTCTAACCAATACTATTTATCTAACCAATTAGGTATATCTAATATGTGCGGAAAGCACTTATAAACGTTTTCATTAAGCGAAGATAACGAAAAGTTGGCGGAAAGGAGGATAAAACATGGCTCGAAAGGCGGTCAAGGTAATCCGCGACCCCGAGGTCATAAAGCTAATGGCCGATCCCGTAAGGAGGGAGATCCTACGACAAACTACCCACCAGCCCCAAACTCAGACTCAGCTTGCCAACAAACTGAACCTTGCCAAGCCCTCTATGGCATATCATTTACAAGCCCTTCGCAAAGCGGGTCTCATAAAGATAGGGCGAACCAGAGTTGGTGCTTATGGCATACTTGAAAAGTTCTACGAGTCTACCTCCGGCCTGTTTATAGAGGACTTCGACAAAACGCCACAAGAATTAAGGAAATACTTTCTCCAGATCCACATCGAGCGCCTGAGGGGCATGCTTAGCGCGCTCCAGCTCGTGGGTGTGCGGGGTGGTCAGGGCGTTGAAATCTCCTCTGATCAGCTCAAGGAGCTTGCCGAGGACATAGCTAAGTCTATGACGCGAGTCGGAGAAAGATACGATCAGAGGGAAATGGATTCGGGCCGGGAAAAACTGTTGATAAGGATCTACAGCGAGGCGTTGAGGATAGTGATGGCCTCGGACAAGTGGCGGCCTTTCTTCTCAAGCGTATTGGAACCAAAGATCGGAGCAAACTTAATAGCTAGCATGCGTACATGAGGGATCCTGGGTTTCTCGGCGTTCTTAATGATTCTTGTTCGTAGATAAGTTTAAATATCGTGGCTACTCTCTCGTGGCTACTCTTGGAGTTTAAAATGACCATGCCGAAGAAACTAGAGTTCCGTGGGGGATATTCATCCCTCGCCCTTGAGGTTCCACCGTTTTTCATAGATTTCAAGAAGAGAAATTTTAGCTCCATTATGACAAGAAAGCGGTCCGCAGAAGCTGGAATTCTGGTGTATATTTATATAACCAGAAGGCGGCATGCACAAAAACTTTTGATCCTCAAGGGCATCCATCCCGATCTTTTCATACCCCAAGAACTTAGCACAAGAAAAAAGGAAATAAGTTCAAAAGAGATTGAAGGGTTCATTGAGTCGGTAAAAGCCTTAGAGGATTCTTGGGTGTACAACGGCAAAGGAATATGGTTGAGAAGATTCGGTCCTTTCACTCTCCACATGATACTTATTATTGGTGATAATAGATGGACTATCAGACCCGCTATCTCTAAGGAGGGAATGGCGGGATATGGAGTGGAAATCCCAGTAGACACCAAATTGACTGAAAAATTCAAAAGAGAATTAAAAGATGACGAGTTAGAAGAAATACATGACCATACCGATACCCAACACTTTCACCTCACCGTAGAAAAAATGGACAGGTACATAGACTTAGCAAAACGATGGGATTACTATTTCTCAAACGAAGAAAAGTGGAAACAAACTATACAACTCACTAATCCGGTGTGTGGCAGCTATTGTACATAGGTTATTTTGGCGAACTAATTGGTGCAGACCGTGAAGCGTCTAGTGTCAAGCTCCACGCTGGCATCGGTGAGGTTCACCACGTTTACTCTGACCCAAGTCTCGGTCGGCTATAGGGATCCTTCCAGTTCGGCGACTAGCTTGTCCAAAGGGTGCTGAAGCACCAGAAGTTTGTTATCCACAATGTCGTGTTTATTCATCTTTTAGGCCTAGAGGATGGAGGGATAGAGGCCCTCTTTCTTGCAGACCTTGATGAGCCGCGAAAACTTACTTGGGACTAAGGTGGATCTGATTCTTGAAGTCTGTTTGTTCGTTTTATTCTGGGGTTTAGTCTTGAAATTCTTCTGGAAGTTTGTTCATGAGCTCGCGCAGGTAACTGCGACTCATGATTTCGATTTGGTGTGCCCTTAAGGTGCCAAAAACCTCTTTGAGGTTTCCTTCTTTCCACATTTTAATTAAGCGGATGCATTCCCTCTGATCGATATTTTTCGCTAGTTCGTGGGCGTCCTCACGAGCCTTTTCTTTTTGAACCTCTCGGTCTTCCATTATTATGCTCACCTCCTAGACAAAATCTTAACCTTTATTTATTCCCTAGGCCGCGGTTTTCATCCAATA
>CAYFVN010000035.1:0-3668 GCA_964346575.1 uncultured Candidatus Bathyarchaeia archaeon | reverse complement strand
CCAATTTTTCTATAGCAATTCTATGGTATGTAACCGCCTTAATTTCAACTTTCGAGGGATGTTTAGATGGATCGAAGGACTCACCATAGGCCTCAGCCTTTAAGATAATTTTTCCATCAACGCTTGTAATTTTCTTTACACGAAATTCGGAGTAGAGTTTTCCTTCAATATCGAATGCTAATAGTACCTTATCAAGCCATTCATGAAGCAGCTCCAACTCATCCTTAGCCTCCACGAAAAATTCATCCCTCGTAATCGGTTCGATTTTATGCACATTCGTCATGACGTCAGACATAGCTTTGGCTGCATTCTCGAAGGCATTCTCCAAAGTATCTCCAAAGGCAGATATATAGGCGTCGCCTACATGATCCAAAAACTCGTAGGATTTCTCTTTTTCAGCCAAATACAAGTATACACCTCGCTTAAAAAAATTTAGAGCTGTGAGTAAGATAAACCTTTAATTGAAGAGAGACGATCCTCTTCATTAAGAAAAGCCGGGATGGCCGAGCGGACTAACGATAAAACGGTTCAAAGGCGCAGGCCTTGAACACCTACTCTGAGTAATACAAGATTTAGACAGCCTGTGGCCCCTACGGGCCTCGTGGGTTCGAATCCCACTCCCGGCGCCAAAATTTATTAAATGCCTAATTTACGCGCCCTTAGCTTCACAATACATAGTTCTTTTCTACTATTATTTAATGCGATAAGTTGATTCCCTAGACCCTGCCTGAGTTTGATATTTTAAACGTTCATAGAGTAAATAAATACGTTTTTAAAATCTGGAGCCAAGTAAGAGGTTGAACCGCTGAGAGATCTATAAGGGCGAGATGAAATTGGTTAGTATTCTTCTCTTTGACCTTGGGGAGACCCTTATTCATATAGATCCTGCATCTAAAGCTCTTATAGAAGAGTGTAGGTTCCTGGATGTCCAGAGATATTTCTTCGAAATTAAATATAATTTTACGCCTTGCCTTTTAAGGTCTAAATATCGAGAGGCTGTGGGAACAATCTCCGATAGTTCGAATAAAGAAGTTAGCATCAAAAAGGTTTTTGTCAGAATGTTAGAAAGATTGTCTGTGGATAATTCACTAGTCAACTTTGAGAAATTGGAGAAAATCTTCTATCGTGTGGAGGTGGAGGCGTGGACTGTCTTTTCAGATGCTATCCCATGCCTAGAGTGGGCTCAAAAAGCGGGTTTCAAGTTGGGCTTAGTATCTAACGCCAGAAGTGACTGGGCCGTAAGAGAGGTTTTGAACAGACTTCGATTAAACAAACATTTCAAAGTGGCTGTGACTTCGGCACAGGTTGGATGGAGAAAGCCTCGACCCGAACCTTTCCTCGAAGCTCTAAAATACTTCGAAGAGAAGCCTCAACATGCCGCATTCATAGGAGATACGTTTTCAACCGATATAGTCGGAGCGAAGAGACTTGGAATGAAAACTATATACCTAAATAGGAACGGTAATCCAATCCCTTCGATTGAAGATATTGTTCCAGACTTTACGATTAAAGATTTTCTAGAAGCCGTTAAAGTTGCTAAAAATCTCATGGATCATTAAGCCTTAACCACTTCTATAGTTCTTCTTAATCTTTTTAAGCGCGTTCCAAAATCTAAGCCTGTATTTAGGAACATTCCAATGAAGATTAAAACTATTTTCTACTCTTTCCATACTTTTACTAATCTACATCTTCTTTCTTTTCCCTAACCTTTAAATCTGAATACTCTCCTTACTTAAGATAAAAAAGAGGATGTGAACTAAAAATGCCTTTCATAGGACCCTGGGAGATCGGCTTAATCCTAGTGATAATAGTGTTACTCTTCGGTGGAAAGAAGCTTCCTGAGTTGGCTCGCTCTATCGGCGATGCAGTTAAGCAATACCGTAAAGCTACTCAAGAACCTTTGGAAGAAGAGTCTAAAGAAGGTGAAGGAGAGATCACCGAACAGGAGAGGAAGACTATCCTCAAAACAGCTAAGAAATTGGGAATTGATGTCGAAGGCAGAAGCATCAAGGAAATATCTGAAGAGATCCTTGAAAAAGCCGAAAAGAAATAGTGAAAATGTACCTAAATGATGCCGGCAATACCGCTAACGCAGGGATATCTGCAACATATAGTGATTCCTTTATATTTTTCGGCATTATGTAGATGACTAAAATCGAGATAGATGAAGAACTTAAAATATATGAGTTATTGAACATTTATCCTGTGGAAAGCAATGGAAGCTGAACAGCGGGAGTATGGTGAGAGGCCGAAATTCATAATGACTTCCAAGAGTGACGGCGATCTTAAAAAAGTGATCGCTGTATTTATTATCATTCTGATCCTAACTTCTGGTGTTTTAGCCTATATGTATCTAGATCTACGTCAAGATTATCGAACACTCCAGAACCAGCATGTACATATACAAAATAGGCTAATGAACGTACAGAGTCAACTGAATGAGCTTGAGACCCGCTCAAAAATTACTATACAACATTCTGAATCAACGACACTAGCTGGGATCTATAAACGGATAGAGCCATCAGTTGTTGAAGTCACTGTGAAGAGCTGGATAGGTATTGAACTTACCTCTTACGGTAAGGGATCAGGTTTTGTATATGACGCTACGGGTTATATAATAACGAATCACCATGTAATAGCTGAGGCAGATGCTATAGAGGTTACATTTCTAGATGGAACAGTCCTAAGAGCAAACCTTGTAGGGTCAGATCCCTATAGCGATCTCGCGGTTATAAAGGTTGAACCCCACAGAGTTCTAACTCCAGTAGTTTTAGGAGACTCTTCAGAGTTATATGTAGGTGAGACCGTATTAGCAATAGGAAATCCCTTCGGCTTAAGCGGGTCTATGACCAAAGGTATTGTCAGTCAACTCCAGAGGGCTCTACCGGCCCCGGGCAACTACCTTATAGTAGGTGTGATTCAAGTCGATTCAGCCATAAACCCTGGTAACTCCGGTGGCCCCCTAATCAACTTGAAGGGCGAAGTGGTTGGTGTGACTACAGCTATAGCTTCAAGGACTGGGGAATTCGCTGGAATAGGGTTCACAATACCTTCAAACCTAGTGAAGAAGGTGGTTCCATCCATCATAGTTTGGGGGCATTATTTACATCCATATCTCGGTATATCAGGTATAGATGTGACTCCTGGGATTGCTGAAGCCATGGACCTACAAAACGTTACAGGATTCTTAATAACCGAGGTTGTAGAGGGAAGCCCTGCAGAAATGGCAGGTTTAAGGGGAGGAACTGACATAACCACCATAGATGGTGGGAGGATTCCGATAGGGGGAGACGTGATAATAAATGTTGATAAAATGCGCGTTAGAAAGCTCATAGACCTCTCGATATATTTGGAGTACCAGAAGAATGTTGGAGATACTGTGATATTAAAGATAATCCGAGAGGGTGTAGAGACTGAGATATTAGTCACGTTAGGCGAAAGACTTCCTCCTTAAATATTCTCTTTTCAGCATTTTACGATTCGATCCTAAGATGAGGGAAGATAGATAAAAATACTCCTCAATTAAGGAGAATGTGGACGTCTTAACCTTTACGTGAAATCCGATCGGCTATTTTCTTAATGCTCATGGCCTTAATGCCTGAAACTCCGACCATGTTGATCTTTTTGTCTCCGCTGAAAGGTATTTCTAAACTTTCCGATAAAGGTGA
>CAYFVN010000034.1:0-3968 GCA_964346575.1 uncultured Candidatus Bathyarchaeia archaeon | reverse complement strand
TCATGTATCGTTCAAATAATTTAATATGAATCGGTGATTAATAAAGATATCCTTACTAAGTAAGTATATTTATAAATATTTACTAAGTTAGTTAGTTTTTTAGTAAATGCATATTTTATATGGAACAAACACGTCTACAATATGTTAATTAAAGGAGGGCGAATGCTTTAATGTCGAAGCGCGCGCTGTTCTATTATTGCTGTTTACAAGTCGACTTGTACAATTCAATAAGCTTAAGACTGAAATATGGAAAGACAGCTTCCCACCCTCGTCTCTTCATATCTACTTAAAAATGCACTACAATGTAATTAATTCAAATCTTGAATTATAGTATAATAGAAAAAAGAGGAACTTGAGAAGGCAGAAAATTTCAAACTTGTAGAAGCTGGTTGGGTCCCCCCTTCCAGTAGGGCTTCCGAGCATCAACCGCCTTTAAAAATAGTCCTTTCAACTCATCGGGGGAGGCCCCTTCTCTTAGAGGTGTAAGGACATCGACTAGGTTATCGTTAAGCATAAGGCAGGTCTTCAGTTTCCCGTCATGCGTGAGCCTTATGCGTGTGCAGTGGAGGCAGAACTCGGTGTTCTCAATCGGTTTGACAACCTCAACGTCAACTCCTTTCAGCGAGTAGACCCGCCTGCTCTGCATAAAACTCCGAACCCTTACATTTCTAGCTTTACTTTCCAACTTCTCTACTATGCCGTCTAGGACGAGGTGATACCTCCGATAAGCCTCATCCGCTAGGCCCGTAGGCTCAAGCTCTATAAGCTGGAGTACAATACCTCTACTCTCGGCGAATTCCACAGCCCTCCAAACCTCGCCATCGTTCACACCCTTAAGGAGAACCATGTTCAACTTCACAGGGTTCAATCCAGCCCTAACGGCGTTGTCTATCCCTTCTACTGCGTCTTTCAAGCGAGCACCGGTCACCCTGAGATAGACCTCTTCGCGTATTGAGGGCATGTTCATGTTAACTCTCGATAAGCCTGCTTCGCTTAAGGCCTTAGCCTTATCGTATGTTAAGAGCCTCCCGTTGGAGACCATAGAAATCTCCTCCACGCCTTTTAACCTGTCCAACCCGGCCACTATATCCAACAAATCTTCCCTGAGGAGGGGCTCCCCACCCGTTATCTTAACGGATCTTACGCCAAGCCCCGCCGCTATACCCGTTATACGCACTATCTCGTCGGCGGTCATCAGGGCGTGCGTCGGATGGTAGCCTTCTCGATGGCAGTAGAAACACTCCAAGTTGCATGAGTCCACCACCGATATCCTAAGGTTCAGTAAGGGCCTACCGTATCGATCCGCAACCATCCAGACGAACCCCGAATCCTCTCTTCTACTCTCGACCCCAATTCTTCATTATCTTCGACTTGATCAGCTTGGTTATGTTACCTATCTCCGGGATTATCAGTTCCTTGACCGCTAGCCTAACGGCTTCCGGAGCCCCCGGCAAGCAGAACACGGCTTTCCCGTTAACCGTCCCCGCTAGGGCTCGCGATAGAAAGGCGGAAGACCCCACCTCCTTAAAGCTTGTCGCCCTGAACATCTCACCGAATCCGGACAGCACCTTATCCAGCAGCGGTTCAACCGCTTCAACGGTCACATCGCTATAGGCGACACCCGTCCCCCCTATCAGTATTATCGCGTCCAAATCGTTTAACCTCGACGTTCTCATCACGAAACCCCTTACCATGGCCAGGCTATCAGGCATGAGCCGTCGGATGCTGACTTTATGCCCTAAACCTAAGAGTAATCCTGCGGCCTCGTCGCCCGAAGGGTCCGGGATCTCTCCGGAGCCTTCGCCCGTGTAGTAGCGGGATGAACTGCAGGTGGCAATTGCGAACCTTAACTCTTTCGGAGCATCCTTCTTATGGATCGAAGGTACGGCCATGAAACACTACCCCTATCCTTTAACCTTCCTTTCCACCCTTACCCATTCTATGGCCGTGTCTGGATACTGTCCCTGGTCATCCTTCTCTAAGGGTTTCACCATATCCCATAGCGTTAGCAGGTAGACCGCTGCCGCTGTCAGGGCCTCCATCTCGACGCCTGTCTTACCCGAACTGTTAACTTGAACCCTAACAGTAACTCCGTCATTCCCTACGCTTGGGGAGACTTGAACTCCTGTTATGGGTATCTGATGGCAGAACGGTACGACGTTATACGTATTCTTCGCAGCCGATACGGCCGCCACCATGGCCACGGTCAACGGATCTCCCTTCGGAACCGTTCCGCCCTTGATTGCCTCCACGGTGCTTGTCTTCAACTTTATACGGCCGACAGCCACGGCGGAACGATAGGTATCGCCTTTAAAGGTTACGTCAACCATACCCATTCCCGGATGACCCTCTAAGGAAGCCTTTAACGGGCTCCAATCTGTGTAGGAGATGAAGATCTTCCCGCCACTTATACCTTACGACTCCCGTTCGCGTGGCTTTGAATCTTTACAGCGTGTCGAAGGGTTCATCCTAGTAGTGAGCGGCGTTCAGCGTCCTTCTTCAGGGCTTCGAGGTGGGATTCAAGCCACCTCTCCATGTTTACGGATGTGATGGAGGGCAGGCTCAGGAGGGTGGTTCTACCCCTCACACCCTTACCCGATTCGGACGCCATCACTATGCCTAGAGCGTTCAGATTCTTCACGTACTTCCAGAGCTGGGTATGTCTCCGAGGCTCTTCTCCATACTCCTCACATACCATCCGATAGTTCTCCTCTACTCTGCCTATGGTGGCGTATGCCTCGACCGAGGCTTTCAAGGCCCTGGCTAAGGCGAGTAGGAAGAGCTTCTCGTTCGTCGATAGCGCCTTTACGTACTCCTCCCTGAAGGCGGGATGGAGGCTTCCCACGGCGCTTCTTACATGATCGGAGGTTACCTCCGATGAATCTTCGGAGTCGGCGTACTTTCCAGCCCTCCACAGGAGCTCTATGGCGTATCTGGCGTCTCCGACGGTAGAGGCTACGTCGGCTACGAATCGGAGGTTCTCATCCGTTATGGCTCCTTCTTTGAGCGATATTTCAGCTCTATTCCCCAATATGGTCTCAAGTTGATCCGCCGTGTACCTATCCAACTTTATTATATTCTGCTGTAAAGTTCCAATTATGCTCCTGTCTAGGCCTTTTAGATGGTTTAGATCTCGAAGTATGAAGATGAGGGAGAGCCTTATGGGAGCGTTCATACGGGTCTCTTGGACCCTGGTTAGAGCGTATAGGGCCTCGGATCCTTCCACTCTTATGAGGCTTTCAAGCTCGTCCAAGGTTAGTATAAGGTATACGCCTCGGCGATCCAGAACCTTCAGAAGTGATCTGAGCAGCTCCTCGGCCGCGAATCCTCTGTGAGGAAACTTTGGAGCCAACTCCTTTACAACGTTCTTAAGGATCATGAAGAGGCTTCCCTTCGCCTCCCTACAGTTCACATGAACGTACTTGAGCGGTATCTTACGTGTCTTACCTATCCTAACCATGTCGAGGCCGAATCTTTGGGCTAGAACGGTCTTGCCAGTTCCCACATCCCCAGTTATCAGAGCTTTCTGGCTTATTGAGCCGGGCTTCTCGATAGTAAACCTGTAGAGTTGGCTTAGAAATCGGAGCTGTTGATCCCTATGATGAAGGCTGTCAGGCACATACTCTATGGACAGGGGGGTCTCATCCTTAAACACACTGGGCTTCGATAGTTCCTCTTCGATGAATTCTGATGTAAAGCTCAATGGAGACCGCCCAATCCGAGGATAGTCATCCTCACACCTGGATATATAACACTGTAACCTTAATTATCCTTTCTGATACTAATACTCATTTCCCAAGCTGTACGTCTATTTTTACGCTTCGAGATGTAAAAGAGGAGTGAGTGAAGTGAAACTATTCACGGATGGCCTTCTCAGCCCCTCAACCGGCTTAGTCTTTTAGGGGACTCTCACTCACTCAAGATCTCTGACATCCGGGTGAACCTTCCTCTGGGCCAGAGCAGTCATC